>DATAKH010000175.1:0-1887 GCA_036261735.1 Sphingomicrobium sp. | reverse complement strand
TCCGATGCCGGCAATTGCGAACAGCCGCGAAGAACGCCGCACCCGCAGGCTCGACCAGCTAAACGTGGCAATGCTCGAGATCAGAAGCAGTGCGACGAACAAGGTCCACGGCATCGTCACGTACCACGACCGAAACACCTCCTGCCCGGTGATGAGCCACAGGTAGATTGGAACGAACGCGAGCCCTGCCCCCGCCGGCGCCGGAACGCCGGTATTGAAGCCGGCGGACTTGTGCGGCTGATCTTCGGAGTCGATGCGCGCGTTGAACCGCGCAAGCCGCAGCGCGCAGGCCAGCGCAAGCGCCAGCGCCGCAGTCCATCCGAACTGCGGAGCGTCCGCCAACGACCACAGGAAGATCACGAGCGCCGGCGCGACTCCGAAGGCAATGACGTCGGACAGGCTGTCGAGCTCGGCCCCGAAGCGGCTGTCCGCCCTCAGCAGGCGGGCGATCCGGCCATCCATTCCATCGAGAACCCCGGCGACGACGATCGCACCGAGCGCCTTGTCCCATTCTCCGCCGATCGCGAAACGGATCCCCGTGAGGCCGAAACATAGAGCCAGCGCAGTTACGGCATTAGGGACGAGCGCGCGGAACGGGATTCCAGCGGTCCCGGCCCCCTCCCCCCTCACTGCCTGCGGCCCGCCAACGCCGGCTCGACTCCAATCTCGGCGAGCACAGTTTCACCGGCGATTGCCCGCTGGCCGAGTAGCACCCGCGGCCCCGTCCCTGCCGGAAGGTAGACGTCGACCCGGCTTCCGAAGCGGATCATCCCGATCCGCTGACCCGCTTCGACCGCGTCGCCCGGCTGGACGAAGGTCAGGATCCGCCGAGCGACGAGCCCGGCGATCTGGGTCACGCCGACGTGGAAGCCCTCGCCCTCGATCAGGAAATGCTGGCGCTCATTCTCTTCGCTCGCCTTGTCGAGGTCGGCGTTGAGGAACTTGCCCGGGACGTAGACCATCTTGCGGACTCGCCCCCCGACCGGGGAGCGGTTGATGTGGACGTCGAAGACGCTCATGAAGATCGACACCCGAGTCATCTCGGCATCGGCAAGGCCGTCGGCTCCGGCAAGCTCGCGGGGCGGCGACACCCTGGCGATGGTGGTGATAAGCCCGTCGGCGGGCGCGACGACGAAATTGCCTTGCGGAGTCGTCCGGATCGGGTCGCGAAAGAAAGCCGCGACCCAGATCGTCAGTCCCACCATCAGCCATCCGAGAAAGTGGCTGATCGCGCCGTAGACGACAAGCGTCGCGACTGCGGAAATCAGAAGGAATTTGCGGCCCTCCGGGTGGACCGAGGGAAACCGCCACTTGGTGTTGGTGGTGGCGAGCGGGCTATCCGGCTTTTCGAGCTCAGGCATGGGGGATGCCATTAGAGTGGCTAGGAACCATTCACAATCGGGCGTGGTTGCGTTCGTTCGGACGCTTCGCCTATGCGCCCGGCCAATCCCAGGACAACAGGACAGACATGGCCAAGATCAAGGTGAAGAACCCGGTCGTCGAGCTCGACGGCGACGAAATGACCCGAATCATCTGGCAGTGGATCCGCGAACGGCTGATCCAGCCCTACCTCGACGTCGACCTGCTCTATTACGACCTGTCGATCGAGAAGCGCGATGAAACCGACGATCGAATCACGGTCGAGGCGGCCGAGGCGATCAAGAAGCACGGCGTCGGCGTCAAGTGCGCGACCATCACCCCGGACGAGGCCCGCGTGAAGGAATTCGGCCTCAAGGAGATGTGGAAGTCGCCGAACGGCACGATCCGCAACATCATCGGCGGCACGATCTTTCGCGAGCCGATCATCTGCAAGAACGTGCCGCGCCTCGTCCCCAACTGGACCCAGCCGATCGTGGTCGGCCGCCACGCCTTCGGCGACCAGTACCG
>DATAKH010000167.1:0-2398 GCA_036261735.1 Sphingomicrobium sp. | reverse complement strand
GACGCCGACATCGAGACCGTGCCCGCCTACGTCTACACGCGCGAGGAGGGGCACGTGGAGGAAATCGAAAAGGAGGTCGAGCTCGCTCGCCGCCTCGGCCTGCCCGCGAGCGTCACTCGCGACACCGGCCTCCCGTTCGACGTCAAGGCGGCAATGCGCTGGGACGACCAGGCGCAATTCCACCCGATCAAATTCGTCGTCGGCCTCGCGCAGACCATTACCGGCGACGGCAGCCACGTCTTCGAGAACAGCCGGGTTACGGACTGGGACCCGAAACGGGTGGTAAACGACCGCGGCACCGTTCGGGCGCGCCACGTGGTCATGGCGACGAACCTGCCAATCGGACAGGTCGGAATGTTCTATGCCACCAACTATCCCATGGCGGAGCCGGTGATCGCGGCACCGTTAAGGGAAGCGCTACCCGGCTATTATATCGGGGTCGAAGAGTCGGAGCATTCGATCCGCACCCACCGCTCGAACGGTCGCATCCATGCAGTGTGCGCCGGCTCGCATTTCAAGCCGGGCCATACCGATGACGAGCAGGAATATTTCGCCGATCTCGAGAAGTGGCTGAAAGGCGGTTTCGAGGCCGACGCAGTCGATTACCGCTGGGCCAACGAAGACTATTCACCAATGGACAGCGCGCCCTTCATCGGCTGGTCGTCCGACAGCGACGACGCCTATCTCGTCGCCACCGGGTTTGCCGCCTGGGGCTTCACCAACGGCATGGCGGCGGGGATGATCATCGCCGACCTGGCAGCCGGCAAGGAGAATCGATGGATCGACCTGTTCGATGCGAAACGGGTCAAGCCGCTGGCGAGCGCAAAGGAATTCGTGAAGGAAAACACCCACGTCGCCAAAGAGCTGGTTGGCGGATACGTCTCGCCCAAGCCGAAGTCGGTTGACGATCTCGCGGGGGGAGAGGCTGCGATCATCAAGATCGACGGCGACGAGGTTGCAGCGTTCCGAGATGAGAACGGGTCGCTTCACAAGGTATCGGCGGTCTGCACGCACATGGGCTGCGTCGTCGGCTGGAATCCGATCGATCGCACCTGGGATTGCCCCTGCCACGGGTCGCGGTTCGACTTATCGGGCGAGGTGCTCAACGGGCCGGCGGTGCTCCCCCTCGAGAAGAAGGGCTGAGAGGCCTCCCCTACCTCCCCGGGTGGTAGGTGCGCTCGGTATGGCCCTCGAGCTGGTCGGGGTAGAAATAGACCTCGCGAAGCGCTCCTGACGCATAGCGCTGCGCCTGATCGTTGAAGTGCGGCGAATCGGGATGGCCGCTTTCCCCGCCGGCTGTCACGGCGCGGGCGCGGACACGCGGACCGAACTCGACGACCGCGACGAAGCTGTTGCCGTTCGTTCCGTACCATTTCTTCGTTCCCGGCTTGGCTCCTGCTCCGAACGAGGCCAGCGATCCCCACCGTCCCGAGCTGAACGGGACCGGGATGCTGGGCGCCGAATCGCTGAACGGATGATCGATTGCCGGCGAGATCCGCTGGAACCGGTTCACCTCCCCCCACGGCACGCGCCAGCTGCCAAAGTCGCGCTCCAGCCGGGCGACCGCGGCGTCCAGATCCTTCAGTTTCTGATCGCCGGTCACCCGGTCGAGCCGCTCGTAAACCGGAAGCCCGTCGTCCCATTCAGGACTCGTCACGTTCTTCCACAGCTCGGCGCCCCAGAAATTGCCGAGCGTGTTGGGGATCGATTCCGCGCTCCACCGCCCGTCCCAGGCCAGAAGCGCGGCGACGGGAGCGGCGAGGCGCTTCTTGAGCGGATCACTGGCAGGCAACCGCTCCCAGGCTTGGACGAGCCCGGGAATCAGTTTCTCGAAGCCGGGCTGCCGCGAATCGAACGCCGCCGCCTGCAGCTTCGCCAAGGTCCAGCCGCTCGTTCCCGACAGCAGCGAGACTGCGTGGACTCCGCGCGGGTTCTCCCCGAACACGTCCATATATTTGGGGAAACGCTTCGAGTCCGGGCTTGCCGGGCCGGCGGAAGACCATGGCCAGTTGTTGGTGTTCTGCACCCACCCCGTCGGCGGGTTGATCGCGTTCGGCAGCTTGTCGAGCGGCGTGTCGCCGCGCCAGTCGGTCGCCGGGTCGGAACCGTTCACCGGCCTGGTGTAGTCGAACCGATCGTCGCGGAGCGGGATGAATTGCGGGTGCAAATAGGCGATCGCGCCCTTGCCGTCGGCGAAGATGGTGTTGTTGGAGCTGTTGGCCTTGCGCTCGGCGATCCTGAGGAATGACGCGAGGCCGTTCGTCTTCGTCCGCAGGAACGACTGCTCGAGCGCCGGGATCGGCCGGTCCATCATTGCGAAGGCGATCCAGCAAATGCGTTGATCCGACTTGGGCGGTGGCGCGCAGCTCGACGTCAACTCGCTTCGGACGATCGGCCC
>DATAKH010000161.1:0-3015 GCA_036261735.1 Sphingomicrobium sp. | reverse complement strand
CCCATCGTTCGCCGCCTTCGCCTTCTGCCGGCGGTCGAAATTATCCCACACCTCGTTCCAGTTGCCGCGGGTCGCGGCCTTGGAATATTCGGTCGCGCGGGTCTCGAAGAAGTTGGCGTGCTCGACTCCGTTGAGGAGCGGGGCGAGCCAGGGGAGGGGGTGCTCGTCGACCATGTAGATCGGCGCGAAGCCGAGCTGGCCGAGGCGCCAGTCGGCGATGAAGCGGATATACTTCTTGATCTGCTTGGCGGTCATGCCTTCGACCGGGCCCATCTCGAACGCCAGGTCGATGAACGCGTCCTCGAGCCGCACCGTCTTCTGGCAGGTGTCGATGATCGATTCCTTGACGTCGCGGGTCAGGCAGTCGCGCTCGCGGGTGAAGGCGTGGAACAGCTTGATGATGCCTTCGCAATGCAGGCTCTCGTCGCGGATCGACCAGCTGATGATCTGGCCCATGCCCTTCATCTTGTTGAAGCGCGGGAAGTTCATCAGCATCGCGAAGCTGGCGAACAATTGCAGCCCCTCGGTGAAGCCGCCGAACATGGCGAGGGTCTTGGCGATGTCCTCGTCATTATCGACCCCGAACTGCTGCATGTAATCATGCTTGTCCTTCATCTCCTTGAACTGGAGGAAGGCGCTGTACTCGCTCTCCGGCATTCCGATCGTGTCGAGCAGGTGCGAGTATGCGGCGATGTGCACCGTCTCCATGTTGGAGAAGGCGGCGAGCATCATCTTGACCTCGGTCGGCTTGAACACGCGGCCGTATTTCTCGTGGTAGCAATCCTGCACCTCGACTTCGGCCTGGGTGAAGAAGCGGAAGATCTGGGTGAGCAGGTTGCGCTCATGGTCGGACAGCTTCTGCGCCCAGTCACGGCAGTCTTCGCCCAAGGGCACTTCCTCGGGCATCCAGTGGATCTGCTGCTGGCGCTTCCAGTAATCGAACGCCCAGGGGTATTCGAACGGCTTGTACTGCTTGCGGGCTTCGAGAAGGGGCATTGGACTTAAGCTCCTTGGGAATTGGTCAGGGTGGCCGCCGTGGCGGGAAAGGCGGCGACGAACAGGACGAGGACGAGGCCGAAGGCGGCCATCATCATTCCGCCGATGCGAAGCGCGTAGGTGGCGGCTTCGCTGTCGGCGAGGCCGAGCAGGCGGCGCGTGATCGCGGGCCTGACGAGGGTCGTCAGCCCGACGCCGAGCGCGACGATGCCGATGACCAAAGTGATGAGGTGGGCGGTGGTCATTCGTCGACCCTCCGCGCCTCGACGTCGATGACGGGGCCGCGGTCGCGGTAGATGACTCGGTCGCGATAGGTGACGTGGCCCTTGCGCGCGCCGACGCCGATGAAGACGATCCCGATGAAATAGCCGAAATCGTACCAGCCGCCGTTGTTGGGCACCGCGTAGACCGCGACATTGTCGGCAAACAGCGAGACGATCCACGCGATCGGGAAGATGAAGCCGTGCCAGACTCCGAGCAGGAAGCCGGGCGCTTGCGCCTCGACCGCGCCGGCCGACTGGGTGGCGGCGCAGGCGGCGAGGGCGAAGGCGAGCGCGGCGGCCGCGAGGAACCGCAGCGGGAGCCCACCACTCCCGCCGCGGCTCCCCCCGCCCCCGGAGAAGCGGCGGGTCACTGCCCAAGCTCCGACGCCGACGGGCGGTACTGGAGAAGGTCGAGGCCGTGGACGAGCAGGAGCGCGGCGACGACGAACAGGATCACCGCGCCCTGGTTGCCGCCGCGGCGATAGGCGACGATCCCCGCCACCAGCAGGACGACCGCGGCCGCGACCTCGAGGATGGAGCCGGTGGTCATCGCATCCCCACGGTGGCGGCGATCACCGCGGTCGCGGCGAGCGCGAGAAGGTCGAGCGCGATCAGCCCGGCGACGACTCCGCCGGCGATCATGCCCGCCTTGCCCGCCTTGGTCTTCGGGCGCCGGAATTTGGGGACAAGCCTTATTGGCACGCCAAACACTCGTCGTAGTCCGTGGTCGACGCGAGCGGGATTTCCTTGAGCTCGGGCGTGTTGTCGGCCTCGACCCCGCCCGCGAAACCGGCGCGCTGGACCGACTTGGAGCGCAGGTAATAGAGCGACTTCATGCCCAGCTCCCAGGCGCGGAAGTGGAGCATCAGAAGGTCCCACTTGTCGACGTCGGCGGGGATGAAGAGGTTCAGCGACTGCGCCTGGTCGATGTAGGGCGTGCGGTCGGCGGCGAGCTCGATCAGCCAGCGCTGGTCGATCTCGAAGCTGGTCTTGAACACGTCCTTTTCTTCCGCGGTGAGGAAGTCGAGCCCGGCGACCGAGCCGCCGTTCTCGAGGATCGCGTTCCACACCTTGTCGCTGTCCTTGGACTTGGATTCGAGGAGCCGCTGCAGGTGCGGGTTCTTGACCACGAAGCTGCCCGACAGCGTCTTGTGGGTGTAGACGTTGGCCGGGATCGGCTCGATGCAGGCGCTGGTGCCGCCGCAGATGATCGAGATCGACGCGGTCGGGGCGATCGCCATCTTGCAGGAAAAGCGCTCCATCACGCCCATGTCGGCCGCGTCGGGGCAGGGCCCGCGCTCCTTGGCCAGCATCATCGAGGCGGTGTCGACCTGGGCGCGGATGTGCTTGAAGATCTTGAGGTTCCAGCTCTTGGCCATCGCCCCCTCGAACGGGATCGAGCGCGCCTGGAGGAAGGAGTGGAAGCCCATCACGCCGAGCCCGACGCTGCGCTCGCGCTCGGCGCTGTACTTGGCGCGCGCCATCTCGTCGGGGGCACGGGCGATATAGTCGGAGAGCACATTGTCGAGGAAGCGCATCACGTCCTCGATGAACTGCTTGTCGCCGTTCCAGTCGTCCCAGGTCTCGAGGTTGAGCGAGGAGAGGCAGCAGACCGCGGTGCGGTCGTTGCCGAGGTGGTCGACTCCGGTCGGCAGGGTGATCTCCGAGCACAGGTTCGAGGTAGAGACCTTGAGGCCCAGTTCGCGGTGATGCTTCGGCATCATCCGGTTCACCGTGTCAGAGAACACGATGTAAG
>DATAKH010000141.1:0-11233 GCA_036261735.1 Sphingomicrobium sp. | reverse complement strand
AGTTTCAGAGCTTCTTCCAACGCAATAATTGCCAGCAAAGGAAGGCTCCAAAGGAGGCCTACAAGATAGTTGTCCAGCACCAACAAGGTGATAGGGACCGCAAACAGCCAGATAGATGTTACGATCAGCCGAGTACGCTGTTGGTCACGGAAAACGATGAGCCACGCTGCAAAAGCGAGGAACGACGCACCGATCATTATTCCAATGTAGTACAGCATTGGTGCAAGCCCCCCGGGTCCGCACCTGCTCTAACAGGGCGGCCGCCGCTTTCCACCCATTGCGGACATTGGCTTTGCGCTTAAACCGGACCCGTGAGCGATGACGGCCATCTCTACCGCCTTGGCGTCGGCGTGATGCTCCTCAATCGCGAGGGCAAGGTCTTCGTCGGCGCGCGCGTCGATAATCCCGAGGACGCGTGGCAGATGCCGCAGGGCGGGATCGACGCGGACGAGGAGCCGTGGCCGGCGGCGCTCCGCGAGCTCGAGGAGGAGACGGGAATCGCTCCCCAGCTGGTCGAACTGGTCGCCGAATGCTCCGAGCGGCTTCGCTACGACCTGCCAGAGGAGTGGCGGACACGGCTTTGGGGCGGGAAGTGGCGCGGGCAGGAGCAGCACTGGTTCCTCGCCCGCTTCCTGGGCAGCGACGGCGACATCGACCTCAACGCGCACGAGCCGGAATTCCGTGACTGGAAATGGGTCGATCCGGGCGAGGTGCCGGAGCTTATCGTCCCGTTCAAGCGCGACCTGTACCGCCGCCTGCTGGACGATTTCGCGGATTATCTTGAGCGCTAGATCTTCAGGTTGAAGACGTAGGACAGGCCGACACCGGCCGACCACTGGTTTCGGGAGCCGAACTGTCGAATGATCGGCGACCGCTTCGCGTCCCCGACCAATCGGTCGTAGCGCACATAGCTGAAAAGGCCGAGCGGCCCGCCGAGAGAATAGGTTGCTCCGGACGCCATGCCCACGGCCTTCACTCCCCCATCGGGGCGATAGGTTGGCAGCCCTGTGGCGAGCGCCGCTTCCGGAGTGACTCCGAAATATTCGCGCATGTAGCGGCCGTTCGCGAAGCGGACCCGGGGGCCGATTGTGAAGGTCCATTTGTCGGCGTCGCGGGCCATGTAGTCGGCGCCAATGTGGCCGACCCATCCGCCGTGACCGCCGATTCCGCGGCGGACCTCGCCGCGAAGCCGGAAGGAGTCGCCGATCTGCTGCTGGACGAAGGCCCCTGCCTCGAACGTCCAGGGGACCTTGCCGACCGGCGCGCCAACATCCGAATTTTGGCGCGAGGACATAAGCGCCACCGCGGGCCCGGCCGAAAAGCCGCCGCTGGAGATCAGACCAATGCCGAGGCTGTCATCCGGGGCGCCCAGCGAAAAGGGCTTGTCGCCCTTGGCGAAGCTGAAACTCGGGTAAGGAGCGACTTCGCTGTCTTCGGCGCCCGGGAATTCCGGGCGCACCTGCGCTCCGATCCCGACGCGAACTCGATAATCGCCGACGACCTGGGCGCTTGCCTCCGTGGCCGGAACGAGGATCGCAGCGGCAGCGAGGATGAGCTCATTCGGTTTCATGGCCGCAACAACCGTTTCAGCGCCGCATGGTTGCGAGACCAAATGCCGAGGGTGTGGCCTTCCCCCGGAGGCGCGGCTAGGGAACGGCCATGCCGGCCCTCAGCGCCATCGAAAATGCAGTCGTCGAGCGGGCATCCGCCGAGCCGATGCTCGACCAGGTGCTCGAGTGGAGCGCTCTCAACAGCGGCTCGCGCAACCTCCCTGGGCTGGAGCGGATGGCGGCGGTGCTTGCCGACGCCTTCGCGGTGCTTCCGGGCGAATTGGAGCTGCTGGATTCGGAACCTGTCGAGAGTGTGGATTCGAGCGGCAGGACGAATGCGCTGGAGCACGGGCAGAACCTGCACCTGACCGTCCGCGCGGACGCACCGGTGCAGCTGCTCTTCACCGGCCACATGGACACCGTTTTTCCAGTCGACCACGCTTTCCAGCAGACCCGCTGGCTCGACGATGGAACGCTCAACGGGCCGGGCGTTGCCGACATGAAGGGCGGCCTTGCGGTGATGCTGGCGGCTCTGAAGGCGATCGAGGCAAGCGACGTTGCCGGGAAGCTCGGCTACGAAATCGTCGTCAACAGCGACGAGGAAGTCGGGTCGCTGGGTTCTGCGGCGCTGCTGGCGAGGGCCGCTCAGGGCAAGACGGCGGCACTGACCTACGAGCCGTCGGCGCTTCCCGACGGAACCCTTGCCGGTGCACGGCCGGGGAGCGGCAATTATTCGCTCGTCGTCCGCGGCCGCTCCGCCCATGCCGGGCGCAATCCCGAAGAGGGGCGCAATGCGCTTCTTGCAGCGGCGGACCTTGCGCTTCGGCTGGACTCGCTCAAGCGCGACGGGCTGAGCGTCAATCCCGCGCGGATCGACGGCGGGTCCCCAAGCAACGTCGTGCCCGACATGGCGGTGCTTCGGGTCAACATGCGCCCGCGCACTCCAGAGCTCGAGGCCGAGGCCGAGCGCGCGGTCGAAGAGCTCGTTGCCGCCGTTGCCGCGGAGCGCGAGGTGACGATCGAGGCCCACGGCGGCTTCGGACGGCCGCCCAAGCCGATGACGGAGGACATGGAGCGACTGTTCGCGCTGGTGAAGGCGTCGGGGTCCGACCTCGGCCAGGACATCGGCTGGAAATCCACCGGGGGCGTGTGCGACGGCAACAATATCGCCGCCTGCGGAGTGCCCGTGGTCGACACGATGGGGGTTCGCGGCGGCAAGATCCACAGCATGGAGGAATATCTGATTACCGGCAGTCTCGGCGAGCGCGCGGCGCTGTCCGCACTAACAGTCCTTCGAATTGCCGAGGGGCGGCTGTGAGCTTCCGGGTGCGACCGGCGCGGCCGGAGGATTACCAGGACATCTACAAGATGGCCAAGCTGACCGGTGGCGGCTTCACCAACCTGCCGCCCGACAAGGCGACGCTGGTCAGGAAGCTCGAGCGCTCGGCGGAATCCTTCGACCGTCAAGGCGACGAGCAGCGCGGCGACCTTTACGTGTTCGTGCTCGAGGACCCGAAGAGCAGGAAAATCCGCGGCACCTGCCAAGTGTTCGGCCAGGTCGGCTGCGAGCAGCCCTTCTACAGCTATCACATGAGCACTTTGACCCAGAGCAGCCCGGAGCTGGGGAAGACCTTCCGCAACCATATGCTGACGCTGACCACCGACCTCGAAGGCGCGTCCGAAGTCGGCGGCCTGTTCCTTCACCCGGAAAGCCGAGCGGGGGGATTCGGCGCGCTGCTCGCCCGAAGCCGCTATCTGTTCATCAAGGCGCACCGCCAGCGTTTCGGCGACCGGGTCCTGGCCGAGCTTCGCGGAGTGATGGACGAAGCCGGCAACGCGCCTTTCTGGGACGCGCTGGCGGGCAAGTTCTTCGGGATGACCTTCCCCGAGGCCGACGACTTCAATGCCGTTCACGGCACCAAGTTCATCGCCGACCTGATGCCCCGCACCCCAATCTATGTCGCGCTTCTACCGGAAAGCGCGAAGTCGGTGATGGGCCAGCCGCACCCCAGCGGCCGCGCGGCGCTGAAGATGCTGGAGAGCGAGGGCTTCGTCTTCGACCGTTACATCGACATCTTCGACGGCGGCCCTACGGTGATCGCGCAAACCGACCAGATCCGGACGATCCGCGAAAGCTGTCTCGAGACCATCGGCAGCGTCGGCCAGGGCGGCAAGCACAAGATGCTGGTTGCCGCCGGAAGGCTAGGCGATTTCCGTGCCTGCTGCACCGCCGCGGGACGGGATTCGGACGACAGGCTGCTGATCGACAAGGACGCCGCCGAACTGCTCGAGATCGGCGAAGGTGACCAGGTCCTCGCAGTGGCGCGCTGATGCTCACCGAGATCAATTTCGACGGGATCGTCGGCCCGAGCCACAATTATGCCGGCCTGAGCCTCGGCAACCTCGCCTCGACCCGCAACGTCGGCCATGTGTCGAAGCCGCGGGCGGCTGCGCTTCAGGGCATCGACAAGATGCGGGCGAACCTGCGGCTCGGACTTGCGCAGGGGCTTTTCGTCCCGCACCCGAGGCCCAACCGCGACTGGCTCGCCGCGCTGGGCACGAGGGTCGAGGAAGCGGAACCGAGGATCGCGGCCAATGCGATGTCGGCTTCGGCGATGTGGGCGGCCAATGCCGCGACCGTGTCCCCGGCCCCCGATTGCGCCGACGGCAAATGCCACCTGACGGTCGCGAATTTGCGGACGATGGCGCACCGAAGCCACGAGTGGCCGGCGACCCTGGCCCAGCTTCGGCTTGCCTTCTCCGGTCCGGCGTTCGCGGTCCACGCGCCGGTGCCGTGCGCGTTTGGCGACGAGGGCGCGGCCAATCACATGCGGCTGGCCGGCGACTATGGCGAGCCCGGTGTCGAGCTGTTCGTCTACGGCGTGAGCGGCGGCGCCTTCCCGGCCCGCCAGCACCTCGAAGCGTCGAAGGCGATCGCCAGGCTGCACAAACTCGATCCGGAACGTACGCTGTTCGTCGAGCAGTCGGAGGAGGTCATCGCGGCGGGCGCCTTCCACAACGACGTCGTCGCGGTTGCCAACCGCCGGGTGCTGTTCGCGCACGAGAAGGCTTTTGCCGAGCGCGGCCGGGTGCTGGGCGAATGCGAGCGGCTGTTCCCGCAAATGGAGCTTGTCGAAGTCGCCGATTCCGACGTTTCGATTACCGACGCCGTCTCGTCCTACCTGTTCAACGCCCAGCTGGTCAGCCCGCCGGGTGGTGAGACGACGCTGATCGTTCCAGCCGAAGCGCGCGAGACGCCGTCGGTCTGGGCGTGGCTGGAACGGCACCTCGCCGGCAACGGCCCGATTCGAAAGGTCGAAGTGGTCGATGTCCGCGAGTCGATGGCCAACGGCGGCGGCCCGGCCTGCCTTCGACTGCGGGTCGCCGCCGATCCCGCTACGGTGGATCCGCGGTTTCTGGCCGACGAAGCCAAGCTCGACCGGATTGCCGAGGTCGTCGAAAGCACTTGGCCTTCGGAAATCCATGCCGACGAGCTTCAGCTGCCGGAGCTGGTCTCTGCGGTCGAGAGCGCCCGGACGGCGCTGCTCGATCTCCTCGACCTGCGCGAACTCGCCTGAGCGCCAGTCCCGAAACGGGACGCGCGACGACTTCTTACCGTGACTTTAACCTTGCCTGTTAGGACTTAAACGGCTCAAAACCGCGGCTGGCACGTTCAACTCTTAACCAAGGCCATGCTGAGCAAGATCGGAAGACTTTTCGTGATCAAGACGCGCTTCGAGGCGTGGCTGGTCATCTATGCCATTTCGATCGGCGCCGTCGAACGCGGCCAGCATTATCTCGCGCAATATCCCGGCTTCGGCGGCTGGCTGCTCGCCGCCGCCTGCACCGGCGTCGTGTTCGTCGCCGGGCCCAAGTTGCTCGATTCGACCCCGAAGCGAAAAACGGCTGCTGCCTATGCCGCCCCGGCGGGCCAGCTGCCTAGCGGTAATCGACCCACAGGTCTCCGCTGGCGCTCCGGTTCAGAGTCACGACCTTGGCTTCGCACAGGTTCACGCCCGACCACACGACCATCCGGCCGTCTGGCAGCGTCGCCTGAAGATCGAACGCACAATCCGGATTATTGAAATCGACCGAGCCGCGGCCGCCTGACCTGGCGACCGGGATCGGGGCGACCACCAGCGGCAGCCACTCCGAAGTCCCGAACCGCCTTACCTTGAGGCCGGTGAAATCGATGTCGGTGTTGTTGACGATGGCAAAGCTCGTCGCCTGGGCCAGCGCCGGAATGGGCGTGGCGCAGACGAGGGCTGCGGCCGCGAGTGCAATGGTGCGCGTCATCCGCCCCTTATACACCGCAGGGCGGACAGCGCGAAACCGAGTCGGTGCTAGGCCGCGTCGAGAGTCGGGTAGACCGGCCACGAGCGGCAGGTCACCGTCGCATTCTGTCCCTGGCGATGCGCTTCCGTCAGCGGCAGGGCTGTTGAGCAGAATGCGCATTCGGCGCTTAAGCGGCCGATGATCCAGTGACTTCGGCCGCAGCCGGGGCAGTGGTTGACTTCGCCCTCGCGATACGCGGCATGATAGCCGCGCGCATTCGGATCGTACTGCCCCCGGCCGGTGTGAGTCGAACTGAGCACGGGTGTTTCCTTTCAATACTTTGCGACTCAAACGAGCGGCGATTCGATAGGTTTCAGAGAGCCTCTGCCTCGCCGCCGTAAATGTCACTTGCGAAGGGAGCGCTGTGCCGTGGCGGGACGGCTGTGGATATTAACTATCCTTTAGGCCTTCCGGCGCATCGTGCCTTGTGGACCAGGGGGTGCGTAGATGGAATCGGACCAGCGTTACTATCGCCGCCGTGCCTACGAGGAGCGGATGGCGGCACAGCGGGCAATCACCGAAGCCGCGCGTTCGTGGCACAGCAAGCTCGCGCAGGATTTCGCCGAACGGGCATCGATAGGCAACACAACCGCCGTAGCTTAGAGCGCGGCGCTCGCCTCTTCTCATTCGCCCAATGGCATCGGCGCGGCCGCCGATGCGCAGGCTTGCTTCGCTTGGATGCTGTCCCTATGTGCGCCGCTCGCTGCAATTCGATGCACGCAGGCGCCCGTAGCTCAGCTGGATAGAGCACCAGACTACGAATCTGGGGGCCGGAGGTTCGAATCCTTCCGGGCGCGCCATTTCCCGCGATTGCACGACAGCAGCGCGGTTCCTAGACAGCGGCGATGCGCGCCCTTCCCTTCCTGCCGCTGCTGGCGGTCGCGGCCTGCGCCGCGCCAACCAACGCGCCGTCGCTTGCACCGCGGGCGGCGGAAACGATCGACCCGCGCCTGCCGGTGCCTGAGCCTGTCCTCGCCGCCGCTCCGAGCCCTGAGCTCGTTCGGCAGCTCGAGTCGCTCGTTTCCGAGGCTGTGGCTGGCGATGCGGAGTTCCGGCCGCTTGCCGAACGCGCCCGCAATCTGGCCGAGCAAGCGGGACCGAATGAGAGTGAAAGCTGGGTGGTCGCCCAGCAGGTGCTGTCGGCGGCGATCGCGGTGCGGGGCCGGGTTACCCGCGCCGTCGCCGACGTGGACGCCCTTGGCGGCGACAGGATCGAAAGGCTGGGCGGGATCGGAGCCGCCGACATGAAGGCGATCCGGGCCGCCGCCGACCGCATCTCCGAAATCGACCGGCGGGGAGCAGCCGCGATCGCACAGGTCCAGGAGCGGCTGGCTCGCTAGCGGCCGATCAGCCGGGCAGCATCGAGCGCATGGTAGGTCAGGACTCCTGCCGCGCCGGCCCGTTTGAAGGCCAGCAGGGTTTCCAGGATGAGCGAGTCGCGGTCCCCTGCCCCGGCAGCGGCGGCATGTTCGATCATCGCATATTCGCCGGACACCTGATAGGCGAAGGTCGGCACCCGGAAGGTGTCGCGTACGCGTTGGACCACGTCGAGATAGGGCAGCCCCGGCTTCACCATCACGAAGTCGGCGCCCTCGGCGAGGTCTAGCGCAACCTCGCGAAGCGCCTCGTCGCTGTTGGCGGGATCCATCTGGTAGCCGCGCTTGTCGCCCTTCAAACGGCCCTGGCTGCCCACCGCTTCACGGAACGGGCCATAGAAGGCCGACGCATATTTGGCGGCGTAGGCCATGATCGCGGTGTCGCAGTGGCCCGCATCCTCGAGCGCGGAGCGGATCGCGCCCACCCGGCCGTCCATCATGTCGGAGGGAGCAACGATGTCGGCGCCCGCGCCGCACTGGACGAGCGCCTGCTCGACCAGCACCTTGACGGTGTCGTCGTTCACCACGCAGCCGCGCTCGTCGACGAGGCCGTCGTGACCGTGGCCGGTGTACGGGTCGAGCGCGACGTCGGTCAGGACCCCGATTTCCGGAACCGAGTCCTTGATCGCCTTGATTGCCCGGCAAATGAGATTGTCCGCGTTGAGCGCCTCGCGAGCGTCGTCCGTGCGACGATCGCCCGGTGTGTTCGGGAACAGGGCAACGCAGGGGATTCCCAGCCGGGCCGCCTCGCGGGCGCGGTCGGCAAGCCGGTCGACCGACCAGCGGCTGACCCCGGGAAGCGACGCCACGGGCTCCTCGCAACCCTCGCCCGCGCAAACGAACAGAGGCCAGATGAGGTCGCTCGGGTGGAGCCGGTTCTCGGCCAGCATCGCCCGAATCCACGGGGTCGAGCGGCCTCGTCGCATTCGAATGGCAGGGAAGCTGGGGCGCGACATTGCGGCGCGGAGGTGTAGCGCGGCCTCACCCCTACGCAAGTCCCGAGCTCGCTCGCTTGTCGCCGCCAGCCAACAGTGACATTCTGCCGCGCGTGCCGATGCCGCTATTTGAGGGGGTCGCCGCAATGTCTGTCCGACGCATAACCGCTCTTCTTCCTGCGCTCTCGATCCTGGTTTGCGGGTGCACCCCGATCGTCCTGGGGTCGCCGAGCCCGGTGCTCTATCTGACCGGGCAAGAGGCCTATTCCGCCAACGGGAAGAACTGGATCCGCTACAAATATGACGTGATGAACAAGGACCAATATCCCGCCGCCTTGTTCGCCGCCGCGCCGACCCTGCCACCTTGCGGGCTCAACACGAATTCGTCGCGAAGCTGGGTTGAATTCTATGACAAGGACAACCAGCCGATCTACGGCTTTTGCGCGCTCGGCGATCCGGCTGACCTCGGCAAGATCTGGTTCGCCTATGAAGAAGGCGTCGTTCCACCAAGCTGGGTCTATATCGAGATCACCGACCGGGAGACCAACACGATCTACCGGTCCAACATCTCCGACTCGGTTATGTAGCCGCCGCCGGAAAGAAGCCGCGGCTGGAGCATTCTAGCATCCGTGAGCAGAGGGGCCCTACCAAAGCAGGCGATATTGATCGTCAACGCCAAGAGCCGGCAGGGCGCCGAAAGCTTCGACCAGGCGGTGGACCTCCTCGGACGGGCCGGAGTCGAGCTAATCGATGCGCGGCCCGTGAAAAATCCGAAGCGAATGGCGCAGGAAGTGAAGGAAGCGATCGACCGGGCGCCGATGGTGATCGTCGGCGGCGGCGACGGGACATTGTCCTCGACGATCGATTTTTTCAAAGGGAAGAAGACGGTGTTCGCCGTCCTTCCGCTCGGCACCGCGAACAGCTTTGCGCGAGCGGCTGGCCTTCCGCTGGACATCCAGGGTGCCGTCGACGTCATTGCCAATGGACGGCAGAGGCAAATCGACCTCGGCTGCATCAACGGCGATTATTTCGGCAATTCCGCTGCCATCGGGCTGTCGCCGCTGATCGCCAAGACCGTGCCTCCGAGGCTGAAGAAGGTGCTCGGCCGTCTCGGCTACGCCTTGTGGGCGGCCAAGGTCGGAATTCGGTTCCGGCCGTTCCGGCTGACGATCGCCGGCGACGACAGCTCAGCCACTGTCTGGGCGACCGAGGTCAGGATCGCGAATGGCGGCTTTTTCGGGGGTGTCGAGCTGGTCGAGGAAGCCGAGCTCGATAGCGGCGAAATCATCGTCCAGGTGGTCACCGGAAAGACCTCGCGAAGCCTCGCCAAGAACTGGATTTCGAACATGCTCAAGCTGCGCGACCGCGACGAATGGCAGGCCGAGATCCGGGCCAGGCGAGTCCGGCTGGAGACCGATCCGGTGATGGACGTCACCATCGACGGAGAGCTGGCGACGAGAACTCCGCTGGAAGTGTCGATAGCGCCGAAGGCGGTGGCGATCGCGGCGCCCAAGCCGCGCTAGCGTCAGCCCAGGCGCTCCAGCGCGGCCCTGTAACGATCGGCCTCGGCGGATTTCTCGGCGTGGTCGGAGCGGGCCTTTTCGACCGCTTCGGGCTTGGCGCGCTCGACGAAATTGGCGTTGGCGAGGCGGGCAGCGAGACTGTCGCGCTCTTTCTCGGCGGCTTCGGCAGCCTTGGCGAGGCGGGACTTCTCCGCGTCGAGGTCGATGTGGCCGGCAAGCGGAAAGGCGATGGTTTCGCCGTTGACGACGACCTGTGCCGAGCCGGCCGGAGCGGATTGCGCGGGCGACGCGGCGCCGAGCTTGGCCAATCGAGTCACCGTCGCCTGCGCCGCGTTGATGCGATCGGCAGTCGTGCCGGCGCCAAGCACCAGCGGCTCCAGCGTCGCGCTCCACGGAATGTTGAGCTCAGCGCGAAGCGTCCGGACTTCCGAAACCAGCTCGATTAGCCATTCGACCTCGGCCTTGGCGGCGGTGTCCACCGCGGCCTCCGGCTCCGGCCACTTGGCGACGATCAGCTCGTAGGGCCGCTCGCCCATCGCGTTCCACAGCTCCTCGGTGATGAAGGGCATCAGCGGGTGGAGCATCACCAGGATCTGGTCGAACGCCCAGGCTGCGACGCGCTTGGTCTCGTCGTCGAACGCGCCCTTGATCAGCTCGACATACCAGTCGCAGTAGGTGGCCCAGGTGAAGTGGTAGATGGCGTTGGCCATGTCGTCGAAGCGGAGCTCGTCGAAGGCGCGATTCAGCTTGGCGAGCGTGTCGACAACTTCACCGATGATCCAGCGGTTGACCGGGAGCTCAGCCTTTGGCGCGGCGATGCTGTCCGATCCGCCGACTCCGTTCATCTGCAGGAAGCGCGCGGCGTTCCACAGCTTGGTCGCGAAGTTGCGGTAGCCTTCGACGCGCTTCTCATCGAGCTTGATGTCGCGGCCCTGGCTTTCCATCGCCGCCATGGTGAAGCGAAGCGCGTCGGCGCCATATTTGTCGATGAGGCCGAGCGGGTCGACGGTATTGCCCTTCGACTTGGACATCTTCTGCCCGTGCGCGTCGCGGACCAGGCCGTGCAGGTAGAGCGTCTTCCACGGCACCTCGCCCATGAACTCGATGCCCTGCATCGCCATCCGCGCATCCCAGAAGAACAGGATGTCGAAGCCGGAGATGAGCACGTCGTTGGGGTAGTGGCGCTTCAGCTCCTCGGTTTGCTCGGGCCAGCCGAGCGTGGCGAATGGCCACAGGGCTGACGAGAACCAGGTGTCGAGAACGTCCTCGTCTTGGCGCAGGGGCTTGCCGGCAGCCTGCGCCTTCGCCCCTTCCTCGGTTTCCGCGACGAAGACATGCCCGTCTTCTGCATACCAGGCCGGGATTCGGTGCCCCCACCAGAGCTGGCGCGACACGCACCAGGGCTGGATGTTCTCGAGCCAGTTGAACCAGGTCTTCTTCCACGTTTCCGGGACGACCCTGATCTTGCCGCCCTTCACCGCCTCGATGGCGGGGCCGGCGAGCTTCGCGGCGTC
>DATAKH010000138.1:0-4661 GCA_036261735.1 Sphingomicrobium sp. | reverse complement strand
TGGTCAAGTTGAGCGCCAGCCAGCAGCCGAAGACGAGGATCGTCGCCCGCTTTGCGCCGAGCCTGTCGCCAAGCATTCCGCCGATGGTCATGCCGATGATTCCGCCGATCAACTGGCCCGTCCCGCTGATTGCCGTGACATGCTCCTGAGCCCAGCCGGCGAAGGTGGTTGCGACCAGAGGAGTGGCTCCGACCATCACTCCGTATTGAATGCCGCCGACCATCGAGATCACGACGTAGAACAGGCTCGTGGGGCGAAAGATCGCGCTGAATGTATTCTTCAGGATCGGCCACCAGCGGCGCGCCTGGATGTTGAGGTTCACCGCGGACGGCGCGCCGCTCGACCACGGCAGCAAGCGCTCGCCGGGGCGCTCGCGGGTAAGCAGGACGAACAGCGTGACGAGGCCGATGAACAGCGCCGACAGCAAATATGCCGCACTCGGGCCATAAGCGGCGATCGCTGCACCGCTAAGCGCGGTCGACAGCGACATCCCGATCGCCTGCCCGCCGAACATCATTCCGCTGGCGCGTGCGCGCTCCTCCTCTTCCATGATGTCGACCGCGAGCCCGTCGACGGCGACATCCTGGAAGGTGGTGGCGGCGTTGACCGCGAAACCGATGACCCCGAGCAGGACGATATCCTTCACGTCCGGCGCTGCAAGCGCGCAGACAAGGAGCAGGAGCACCATCGTCAGTTGCGCGCCGATCAGCCAGATCCGTCGCCGGCCCATCGCCAGCAACGTATAGCGGTCCATGATGAAGCCGTTGACGAGCTTCAGGCTCCAAGGAAGCGCAGTCAGCCCAAGGACGAAACCGACGTCGGCGGCGCTAGCGCCGTTGGCCGCCATCCACGCCGGAATCGCGAACCAGAACAGGCCGATCGGAACGCCCTGCGCAACATAGAGGATGAACACGGAAAACAGCCTGAGCGTGCGGCTTTGGGCCAGCGCCGGACGGCGATCCCCCATCAACCTGGCGTCGATTGCATCGTCGGCCATGGCGTGCCCCCCCCGGGAACGCGGCGAGTCATAAGCGGATTTGCCCGCCCCAGCCAGCAGCATTTCGGCGGCGCTTCACTCCTGTTATGCCGTCCCGCCATGGGGACAGCCTATGTCGTCGATGCAGTCCGAACCGCCGGTGGCCGCCGCGACGGCGCGCTCAAGGATGTGCATCCGGCGGATCTCGGCGCCGCGGTGCTGAACGCCTTGGTCGAACGGACCGGAATCGACCCGGCGGCAATCGACGACGTGATCGTCGGCTGCGTCAGCCAGATCGGCGACCAGAGCTGCCACATCGGGCGAAGCATGGTGATGGCCTCGAAACTTCCCGACAGCGTCCCCGCGGTCACCATCGACCGCCAGTGCGGAAGCTCCCAGCAATCGGTGCATTTCGCCGCCCAGGCGGTGATGAGCGGCACCCAGGATTTGGTCATCGCCGCGGGGGTCGAAAGCATGTCTCGCGTTCCGATGGGTACGCCGGTGTTCCTTCCGCTGCAGGCGGGAATTGGCACCGGCCCGTGGCCGAAATCGGTGCAGGACCGCTACGGGGTCAGCGAATTCACCCAGTTCCGCGGCGCCGAGATGATGGCGAAGAAGTACGGCTTCGCCCGCGAGCAGCTCGACGCCTTCGCGCTAGAGAGTCACCGCAAGGCGGCGGCCGCGACCCAGGCCGGAGCGTTCGACTCAGAGATCGTCCAGGTCGGCGACCACCGAAGCGACGAAGGCATCCGCTACGATGCATCGATCGAGGGTCTCGCCGGGCTGAAGACGCTTGTGCCTGACGGCGTGATCACCGCCGGGAATGCCAGCCAGATCTGCGACGGAGCGTCGGCTGTGCTGGTGGCCAGCGAAACCGCGCTGAAAGCGCATAACCTCAAGCCGCTAGCACGAATCGACCATCTCACCGTCACCGCCGGCGATCCCGTCATCATGCTCGACGAACCGATCCGAGCCACCCGCACCGCGCTCGAAAAGTCGGGCCGCGCAATCGCCGACATCGACCTCTACGAAGTCAACGAAGCCTTCGCACCGGTGCCGCTGGCATGGCTCGGGGAAGTCGAGGCCGACCCGGCGAAGCTCAACGTCCACGGCGGCGCAATCGCCCTCGGCCACCCGCTAGGCGCGTCGGGCGCCAAGCTGATGGCGACCCTTGTCCACGCCCTCCACCGCCACGGCGGCCGCTTCGGCCTGCAGACGATGTGCGAAGGGGGCGGCATCGCCAATGTGACGATTATCGAGGCGCTTCGATAGCGGAGGGGGACGTGGCCAACATCATCCAGGTGACTCCGTTCATGCTCGTTCCCGACCTCCGGCAGGCGCTGGACTTCATGACCGGAGTGCTTGGGTTCAGCGTCGATTACGAGGTCCGCGACTATGCCTATGTCAGCCGCGAAGGCGCCGGCCTGAGGATACTCGAGGCAGGTCCGGGCAATCCGTTCCAGCCCGGCACCCGACGCTTCGCTTATTATTTCGACTGCCGCGACGTCGACGCGCTCTACGCCGAGCTCAAGCCCAGGCTCGACACGCTTCCTGCCGGCGATGTTCATGGACCCGCCGACAAGCCCTACCGCCAGCGCGAGCTTTTGGTGCTGGCCCCCGACGGCAATTTGATCGCGTTCGGCCAGGCGATAAAGGCGGTAGATTCCGAATAACCTGGTGTCCGTTTTCGACCCAAAAGGGACATTAGAGCTCCCAAGAAGCGAGCAACTGATCGATCTTACGATCAATTGCGACCAGCCGTGGCAGATCGCGTTCATCGATCGAGTACGTCACAATGAGATCTTGGTAGCTGTCCATCCTGTTGCATTTCGCGGGGATCAGCGACCCTTCCATACTTGTGCAGGACACTACGATCTGTGGCGCGGCTCCTGGCTTTTCAGTAGGCCGGAAATACGACCACCAGACCTCGGGGCCGATCTCATCCGGGACTTTGACCAAGCGTTCCAGAGGGCCGGGTAATGCCTCCCTCCCTGCCGCCGCCGCCGCGCATGCTTGGCGCAAGGCTTGTGGGCGCTGCGGATTGGCGTGGCACACGTTCTTCCGCTCCTCGAGATTGACAAAAATCTGTTTCTCGAGCCGATCCGTAGGGTTCGCGACAATGAGGAAGTCGTTACGCCCGAAAGGCGGCAGCCAAGGGAGGCTCTCTGTAACCAAGTGCGTTCTTGGAACTCTGAACTTGTGCTGCCCAACTGTGTATTGCCTGGTCGAGCAAGACGCCACGAGAGCAACCGAAACGACAGTGAAGGTTAGTCTTCGGACCACCCGGACAGCCTAGCAATTGCAAACGTCCGCTTTCCACCCAAAGCGGACATTAGCCTGTCCTACAGTAGCGCTGTTGTGCCATGCTGCGAAGATGCAATTCGATCGAGCCATGCCTTGCCATGTCCGCTTCCGCTCGCGTGCCGCTAACGTCACGAAAATGGTCGCTCATCGCGTGACTTTAGGGAACGTAAGGCGGCCGGCATGAAGATCGCCTGCATCGGCGGCGGGCCGGCGGGGCTCTATTTCGCCATCTCGATGAAGCTCCGGAACCCGGAGCACCAGATCGAGGTATTCGAGCGCAACCCGCCGGGAGTCACCTGGGGCTGGGGAGTCGTCTTCTCCGACCAGACGCTCGAAAACCTCACCGCGAACGATCCCCAGACGGCGCAAATCATCGCGTCCGAGTTCGCCCATTGGGACGATATCGACGTTCACTTCAAGGGCGAGTGCATCACCTCGTCAGGCCACGGCTTCATCGGCATCGGCCGCAAGCGCCTTCTCGAAATCCTGACCGACCGCGCCCGCGAGCTCGGCGCGGTCCTTCACTTCGAAAGCGAGTGCGATCCCGCCGACCCGAAGTGGAACGACTATGACCTAGTCATCGCCGCGGACGGCGCCAATTCGCGCTTCCGCGACGCGCATGAAGAGGCATTCCAGGTCGACATCGACGTCCGCGCCAACAAGTTCGTCTGGCTCGGCACGTCGAAGGTGTTCGACGCCTTCACCTTCGCGTTCGAGGAGACGGAGCACGGCTGGATCTGGGCCCACGCCTATCGCTTCGCGCCCGATTGCTCGACGTTCATCGTCGAATGTTCGGAAGACGTGTGGCGTAATTTCGGCTTCGACACGATGTCGCAGGACGAGAGCATCGCCGCCTGCGAGAAGCTCTTCGCCAAATATCTCGACGGACACGCGTTGCAATCCAATGCGACCCACCTGATTGGCTCGGCCGCCTGGCTCAACTTCCGCCGCATCAAGTGCGACAATTGGGCGGTCGGGAATACGATCCTTCTGGGCGATGCCGCGCACACCGCGCACTTCTCGATCGGGTCGGGGACGAAGCTGGCGCTCGAAGATGCGATCAAGCTCGCGGAAGTTCTCAACCGCCCCGGCCTGTCACGCGACGCCGCGCTGATGGAGTATCAGGCCGAGCGCAACCTAGAGGTGCTCAAGCTCCAGAACAGCGCCCGTAACTCGACCGAATGGTTCGAAACGCTCGGCCGCTACCTCCACTTCGAGCCGCTTCAGTTCGCTTATTCGCTGCTCACCCGAAGCCAGCGCATCAGCCACGAGAACCTTCGCCTTCGCGACCGCGAATGGCTCGAGGGCGTCGAGCGCTGGTTCTGGAAGCGCGCCACCGACGGACGTTCGAACAAGACCGCGCCGCCGATGTTCGCGCCGT
>DATAKH010000135.1:0-7796 GCA_036261735.1 Sphingomicrobium sp. | reverse complement strand
CGAAGCGGCAATCAACTGGGCGCCCGGAGCGAGCGAGGGGAACAGGTAGAGCGGCAGCGAGAGCCACAGGGCCGCCCGCAAGCCGATGTCGGCGACCATTGCGCGGTCGGAAAGCCGCTGGCCCGAGCGCCCGATATGGGTGATCGCCTGGGTCCGGGCCATTTGCATCGCGAGCAGGTTGGCGACGGCGACCGCTGCCGCCCAGCCACCGAGCCACAGGATCGACACTTCGGCCCACAGCGCCGCGACCATCATCGCGGCGGCGACGATGTTGGCCGCTGCAAAGAAGGGCGCGAGATGGGCCCGGGCGAGGAGCTGGGCGTCGCGAAGCGGCGAATTCTCCAACTCGGCCTCGCCGGACGCGAAGGTCAGCGATTCCCCGCCCGGCAAGCGCGCCGAGGTCATCCGTCGGTACCGGTCAGGCGCTTCGTACATCCGCGTTCCGCTTACTGCTCTCGCGGCCGATACCGCCAAGACGGTTGAAACGCGGTTAAGATCGGATTCGGTTTCGTCAGCCCCCGAGCGCAAGCTTGTCGAGTTCGCGAGTCACCATCGGGTGATAGAGTGAGCGGACTTGCGGATAGAGGTCGGCGGCGATCTTTCGGCCCCATTGCGGGTCGGCTGCGAGCGCCTGGAACAGCGGCCTGACAAACTTGCCACGCCCCTGCGAAGACAGGAACTGCTTCAGCGAGGCCGTTGCCGGCTGGTAGCGGTTTGCGACCGCGAGCTCGAGCCAGGCGAAGCGGATCTCATTGTTGCGGCTGCCGGAAAGGCCGAATGTGCTGTCCAGCCTGGCCATTCGCCCGGTCGGCTGCTTGCGGTCGATATGGGTGAGGAAGCGGAGACGCTCGTCGGTATTCCACTTCGACCAGGCCGCGGGATCGGGCTCGGCGCCCGCCTTGAACGCGGCGACCGCCTTGTCGACTTCCGCGAATGCGGCCGGGTCGGGGCGGACGATGTTCGACGGGATTCCGGTGCCGTGGACCCATTCCTCCAGCATCAGCTTGCGCTCGAGCTCCTCGTCGCCGTTGACCAGGTTGCGGCGGATGTCGTCGAGGAAGATGGCCGAGGTGACCGGCTCGAAGGCGTGCCGCTCGAACCAGCCCTTCATCCATGCGTCGAACCGTTCGCGGCCGACGATTGCCTCGATCGTCCGAAGGAAGGCTGCGCCCTTCTCGTAGGCGATGTCGCTGCCGACGTCGTCGGGATGGCGATCGCGGCCGACCTCGAGGTGGAGACGGGTGTCGGCTCCCTTCGGCCCACCGTTCTCGGCGACCGCGGTTTCGAGCGCATCGAGCCCGAGGAGGACCTGCTGGTCGGCCTGTTTCTTGCCGTAGAGCTTTTCGATGATCCGCCGCTCGGCATAGGTGGTGAAGCCCTCGTTGATCCAGAAATCGTTCCATGTCGCGTTGGTGGCGAGATTGCCGGACCAGCTATGCGCGAGCTCGTGCGCGATGAGGCTGACCAGGCTCTTGTCGCCGGCGATGAATGTCGGGGTCAGGAATGTGAGGTTCGGATTCTCCATCCCGCCGTAGGGGAAGGAGGGCGGGAGCACGATCATGTCGTAGCGGCCCCAGCGGTAGGGCCCGTAGAGGCTCTCGGCGACGTCGACCATCTGCTCCGTGTCGGAAAGCTCGGCGGCTGCCGCCTTGATCGTTGCCGGCTCGGACCACACGCCGGTGCGCTTGCCCAGGGGCTCGAAGGCCAGCTCCCCGGCGGCGATCGCGATCAGGTACGGCGCGACCGGCCGGTCCATGTGGTAATAGAAACTGTGCCGGTCGGGCGGCGGCGGAGTGGGGTCGGCACTGTCGCCCTTCTCGGCGCTCATCACGGCGGTCAGCTTGGACGGCACCGAGACCCATGCCTCCCAAGTCTGCCGGATCCCCGGCGAATCCTGGGTCGGAATCCAGCTGCGGTTGGAGATCGCCTGGCCCTGGCTGAACATGAAGGGATGGGTCTTGCCGGCAGTCTGCTCGGGCGTGAGCCAAAGCAGCGCGCTGGCTTCGGGCGCGGAGCGATAGTCGATGACGATCCGCTTGGTGTCGGGGCGAAGCGCAATAGCCAGCGGCGCCCCCAGGTTCGGGTGGCTGGCACCGACCTTATAGTCGAGCGGGCGGCCGCTGCCGTCGGAGATTGAGCGGATCTCGAGATTGTCGTCGTCGAGGACGATCTCCTTCGCGTCGGGCTTCCGTTCGATGTCGAGGGTCGCCCTGCCGCCGATACGCTTGGTGTCGAAGCTGAGGTCGAGGTCCAGCGCCACGTGGGTGACCCGGGCTTCGAGCGGCCGCGCGTAGCTGTGGACGTCCTTCGCGTCCGCGGTCGTCAGGATCGGGGCGACCTCAGCTCGCGTATCGACCGGAGTGGGGTCGGTCGCATTGCGGGCCTGCTCCGACTGGCACGAGGCAATCAACAGTGCGGCGGCCGCTGCGGCCAGTCTCGAAAGCTTCAACTTCAGGCTCCTCTCCACTTGCGGCAACGCAGACCGCCGCCCCGGGTGCCGAAAGCAGGCTTGGCGGTGGGCTGTCCAGAGCTGCTCGCAACGCAATGACAATCGCCCTATATCAACGCCGATGGCGACCGACAGCGCAACCCTGGTCCAAAAAGACTCGGCGCAGGATTCGCCGGCTCGGCAAGAGGGCCGGCGCGGTCGCGCCGAGACTCCGCGGATCGATTCCCCGGCCCGGCCCATCCTCCAGGGCGTTGGGCTCGATGCGCCCTTCTTCGAGGACAAGAACCGGGCCTTCTGGTTCCTTCAGAGCCTCGGCTGGACGGGATATTTCCTGCTCCGGTCCTTGTCTGGATTCGCCAATTCCATGGCGCCGATGTGGGTCGTCCACACGGCGCTTTTGACCGCTACCGGCTATTCGCTGACCCTGCTGATGGGCGCGCTGTTCCGGCGGCTGATCAAGATGCGGGTGGTGTGGACGGCGGTCCTGTCGCTCGCCGCGGTGGTGATTGCTTCGATGGCCTTTTCGGTCATCGAAACCTGGAGCTACGCGACTTTCCTGAAGCCCGAATCGCGCCCTGCGGGCTTCGAATATATGGGCGCGATCCTTCTGAACTTCGCGCTTCTGGCGGCGTGGGCGGCGCTCTATTACGGGATCAATTACTACATCCTGCTCGAGGAGCAGATCACCCAGCGCGAGAGGCTCGAGAGCCAGGCGAGCTCGGCGCAGCTGGCGATGCTTCGCTACCAGCTCAACCCGCACTTCCTGTTCAACACGCTGAACTCGATTTCGACGCTCGTGCTCCTGAAGCAGACCGAGCGCGCCAACGCGATGCTCGCGCGATTGTCCTCATTCCTCCGCTACACGCTCGCGAACGAATCGACGGCCAAGGTCACGCTCGCCCAGGAGGTGGAAACGTTGAAGCTCTATCTCGAGATCGAGAAGATGCGTTTCGAGGACCGCATGCGGCCGCACTTCCGGATCGATGCGGACACCATCGGGGCCAAGCTGCCGTCGCTTCTCCTCCAGCCGCTGATAGAGAATGCGATCAAATATGCGGTCACTCCAAGCGAGGACGGGGCCGACATCTGGCTGACCGCCAGCCGCGAGGGCGACGGGGTCCGGATCGAGGTTGCGGACAACGGCAATTGCAACGGCTGCGCGGAATCGGCGGCAAATCCGTCGACCGGAGTGGGGCTAGCCAACATCCGCGAACGCCTGGCGCAAGCCTATAGCAGCGCGCACGGTTTCACGACGAAGAAGAACGAACACGGGGGTTTCAGCGTTATCATCGAAATTCCCTACGAAAGCGGAGACGAAGGTTCATGAGCATCCGGACCATCCTGGTCGACGACGAGCCACTGGCGACCCAGGGGCTTCAGCTCCGGCTCGAGGCCCATGACGACGTCGAGGTCGTGGCAACGGCGTCGAACGGGCGCGAGGCGATCCGGCAGATCAAGACCCACAAGCCCGACCTCGTCTTCCTCGACATCCAGATGCCCGGCTTCGACGGATTCTCCGTCGTTCAGGGGCTGCTGGAGGTGGAGCCGCCATTGTTCGTGTTCGTGACCGCCTACAGCGACCATGCGGTCCGGGCGTTCGAGGCGCAGGCGGTGGATTATCTGGTGAAGCCGGTCGACGAGGACCGGCTCGCGGCGACCCTCGACCGCGTTCGGCAGCGCCTGTCGGAGCGGCGAAGCGCCGAAGAGGCGGAACGGCTCAAGGAGGCGCTGGTCGAACATGCTCCGGAGGCAGCCGAGGAGCTGGAACTGGCCGAAGGCGGAAGCGAGGGCCCCGCCGCCAACCGCTTCGAGCGGATGATCAACATCAAGGACCAGGGGCAGATTTTCCGGGTCGACGTCGACACCATCGAGCGGATCGACGCCGCCGGCGATTACATGTGCATCCAGACGGGCGACAATACCTTGATCCTCCGCGAGACGATGAAGGACCTCGAAAAGAGGCTCGACCCGCGGCGGTTCCAGCGTGTCCACCGCTCGACGATCGTTAACCTCGACCTCGTCCGGCAGGTGAAGCCGCACACCAACGGCGAATGTTTCCTGGTTCTGGATTCGGGCGCCCAGGTGAAGGTGAGCCGGAGCTATCGCGACGTCGTTGCGAGGTTCGTCCACTAGCCTTCGAGGCTGCGGCCGCTCCGCCGTTGGCAATTTCTAAACCTTGGCGGGGGAGGCTGGCGCGATGGTGCGACTCGCTCCGCTTTTCCTATTGCTTCTCCCCGCCTGCGAAGGCGGTTCGCCAAACCAAGGAACCTCCAGCGTCACCGTTAAGCTGCCGCCGCCCAAGGCGGCGCCCGCTCCGGGATTCAGCGCGCCGGTCACTGCCGAGCTGGGCTGACGTTTGCACAGGGTGCCGAGCCGCTGCTAATCGGCGGCGCATGACAAGCCTCCGCTGGATCACGGCCGCATCGCTGCTCGCACTGTCCGCCTGCGCCACCGTTCCTCCCGCCGCCGAGCAGCCGCCGCTGCTGCCCGCCGACCACAACGGGCCGCCGATGAAGCCGCCGCCGTTCCCGGTCGAGCCGGTGGAGCACGAGACGAACGGCCTGGCCAAGCTCGCCCCGGTGCAGATGACCGCCGACACCGGCTATCTGACGGCCGAGGAGCGGCAGGTGGTGAACCTGCTCAACCAGGCCGCCAACCTGATGAGCGAAATATACCTTCGCCAGGCATTCGCGCAGAATCCCGAGGTGCGGGCACAGATCGCTTTCGTGACCCCGCCGCACCGGGAAGCGCGGTTGCTTGAGAAATTCGACGCCTTCTTCGGTCCCTGGGACCCGCTCGACGACGACAAGCCCTTCTTCGGCAACACGCCCCGGCCCGAGGGTGCCGGCTTCTACCCGACCGATCTCACCAAGGAAGCGTTCGACGCCTACCTCGCCGCGCACCCCGACCAGTCGGAGGCGCTGACCAGCCCCTACACCGTGGTGCGGCGGCAGGGCGACGGGCTGGTCGCGATCCCTTATTCGGTCGAATACAGGCAGTGGCTCGAGCCGGCGGCGAGGCTTCTCGAACAGGCGGCGGCGATCACGACCAATCCAAGCCTGAAGCGGTTCCTGTCGCTTCGAGCGAAGGCCTTCCTGACCGACGATTATTACGAGTCCGAGCTGGCTTGGATGGACCTGAAGGATACGCCGATCGAAGTCGCGATCGGCCCCTACGAGACCTACACCGACGAGCTGTACGGCCGGAAGACTGCGTTCGAGGCGTTCGTCACCCTGCGCAATCCGACCGAGTCGGCCAAGCTCGACAAGTACAAGTCGCTGCTTCGCGACATGGAGGCCAACCTTCCGGTCGAGGAGAAGTACAAGAACTTCCAGCGCGGCTTCGAATCGCCGATCTCGGTCGTCGACCAGGTCCATGGCGGCGGCGACAACGTGCCCGGAGTCCAGACGATCGCGTTCAACCTGCCCAACGACGAGCGGGTGCGGGAGGCGAAGGGCGCCAAGAAGGTGATCCTCCAGAACGTGCTGGGCGCCAAGTACGAGCGCATCCTGAAACCCATGGCGGCGCTCGTGCTGGTCCCCGAGCAGGCCGCGAACGTGACCCGCGCCTACATGGCCAACGAGACCCTGTTCCACGAGCTGTCGCACAGCCTTGGGCCCGGTTCGATCGTCGTCAATGGCCGCAAGACCACGGTCGACAAGGAGTTGAAGGACGTCGGCAGCGGTTTCGAGGAGGCCAAGGCCGACGTGATGGGCGCCTGGAACATCATGTACATGATGGACCGGGGGGTGCTTCCCAAGGCCGAGCGCGCGCAGATCGAAGCGACTTATGTCGCCGGCCTGTTCCGGGCGATGCGGTTCGGCACCGGCGAAGCGCACGGCCGCGGCGCCGCGATGCAATATCAGTATTTGCGCAACCATGGCGGAATCACCTGGGATTCCGCTGCCGGGCGATTCCGGATCGTCCCCGACAAGCTCGATTCGGGCATCCGCAAGCTCGTCGCCGACATCGTCAGGCTGCAGGGCAACGGCGATTACGAGGGCACCAAAGCGTTCCTGAACAAGTGGGCGGTGATCGATGCGGAAGCGCAGTCGGTGATCGATTCGATGGGCCACATCCCAGTCGATATCCGGCCGATCTACCCGGACCGGATCTGAGACCAACTTTAAAAGGAGCGGTCCGATGGCCAGGATTACCGGACTTGGCGGCGTCTTCTACAAGGTCGCCGATCCCGCCGCGAGCACCGCTTGGTACAAGGAGATGCTGGGCGTCGGCGGCGAATGGGGCGCGATGTTCCCGTTTAAGGACGACGATCCGGAAGGCTTCAGCCTGTTTTCGCAGTTCAAGGCCGATAGCGGCTATTTCGGGCCGAGCACCAAGGACTTCATGGTGAATTTTCGAGTCGACGACCTCGACGGGATGATCGCCGGCCTGGAAGCGAATGGCGTCGAAATCCTCGGGCGGCAGGATGAGGATTACGGCCGCTTCGCCTGGATCATGGACCCCGACGGGGTGAAAATTGAGCTGTGGCAGCAGCTCGGCGAGGCTCCGGCGGCATGAGCGCTACCGATCGCTTCGAAACCTTCGCGGCGCTCCACCAGCCGGGACGGCCGGTCGTCCTGTATAACGTCTGGGATCCGGGCAGCGCCCGGGCGGTGGCGGCGGCCGGCGCCAAGGCGATCGCGACGGGAAGCCACCCAGTCGGCGACGCCTGCGGCTTCGGCGACGGCCAAAAGGTGCCGCTCGACTTCGTTCTCGACAACGCAAGGCGGGTCGCCGGGGCAGTGGATCTGCCTGTCACGATCGACTTCGAGAGAGCCTATGCGATAGAGCCGGAGGCAGCCGCCGCAAATGTCGCTCGGCTGAAAGCCACCGGCGCCGTCGGCTGCAACTTCGAGGATCAGGTGATCGGCGGCGAAGGGGTGCATCCGCTCGACCGCCAGTGCCGCTGCATCGGGGCAATGCGGGAGGAGGTCGGGCCGCACTTCTTCATCAATGCCCGCACCGACCTTTTCCTGAAGACAGAGAGCCGCGACGATTCGCTGGTCGGCGATGTGATCGAGCGCGGCAAGGCGTTCGCGGATTGGGGAGCGAGCGGCTTCTTCGTGCCGCGGATGGCCGACCCCAGGCACATAGAGCGGGTCGTCCGCGAAGTGCCGCTGCCGCTCAACCTGATCGCTTTCCCCGGCGCGCCGTCCAATCGCGATTGGGCCAGCGCGGGCGTCGCGAGGATCAGCTACGGGCCGTTCCCGTACAAGGCGCTGATGAAGCTGCTCGAGGACGCTGCGCGGGAGGCGATTACGTCGGTCAATGGTTGACGTTGCGCGCCGAATCCGAGTGACCGGACAGGTGCAGGGCGTGTTCTACCGTGCATGGACGCAGCAGC
>DATAKH010000133.1:0-9605 GCA_036261735.1 Sphingomicrobium sp. | reverse complement strand
CTCGCCGCGGCCACGGCGAGTTTCGACCCAGTCGACGATCGCGCGCCCGCTGGCGTTCAGGAGCGGATATGTGCGCGAACTCGACATCCACTCGGGCCTCTCCGCCTCCGGTCCGTAGATCAGGTCGGTAGCCAGATTTGCGAACAGGAAGAACAAGGTCGCGGCGAGCAGGCCCTTCACCACTCCGAAGCCGCCGCCGAGCGCCCGGTCGACCGGTCCGAGCAGCGACCGGCGGGTCTTTCCGCCGATGGAGCGGGCGAGCATCTTCACGATGATGAAGGTCGGCACGAACAGAAGCGCGAACGCGAGCACCGAAGCGCCTTCGGGAGTTCCGACCGGCTCGGCGAGCCCGCTCGACAGCTGCGTGTGGAACAGCTTGATCATGGCGATCGCAGCTGCCCAGGCGAGCAGCGACAGGACCTCATAGACGAAGCCGCGGACGAAGCCGACGGCGCCGCCGCCGACCAGAAGCAGGATGACGAAGATGTCGAGCGCGGTCACGAACTTGCGGCTAGCGAAGTCTTGGCGTCATTGCGAGAGTGGGCGTCCGGTGCGGCCGCCTAGCGCCAGAGCTGCAGCGAGCGAACCGCCGCCGGGACTTCCTTGCGCTCATCCGGGCGAGAGAGGACACGTTCGACCAGGTGCCACTTGCGCCGCACACGGGACTTTCGCCACAGGTCGGTGACCCACATGTTCCCGGACCAGTCCTCGCCGTCGAGCGTCGCCTCGAGCTCGAGTTGGGTCGCGAAGACCGTCATCGGCCCGAGATTGCGCGCATAGACATCGCCGAAGCGGTAGGATTTGCAGCGGTACCGTGTGCCCGCCGCCTCGACCCAGCTCTTGTAATCGAGGATCACCGCAGGCTTGGAACCGATCACCATCCGAAAGTTGCGGGAAGTCAGGGACTTCAGCGTCGGAATGTCGCGGGTAACCCACGCCCGCATCCAGCGGTGCTCCATCGTTTCGATAATCGCGTGAATGTCGGCCATGCCACTGCTTAAATCACCGACCGAGGATTTGGTCCACGAGCAATCGCAGATTTCCGAAATGCGCGAGCGCAATTCCCTCGACCGCCTTCACTTCGCTGGGCACCCACGCCGCCTCGAATCCGAGCTTTGCGGACTCCTTGAGTCGGAGCGGCGCGTGGGCGACCGGGCGGATTTCGCCTGAGAGGGCGATTTCGCCCAGCACCACTGCTTCGCTCGGGATTGGGCGCTCGGACATCGCGGAAACCAGCGCCGCCGCGACCGCGAGATCGGCAGCAGGGTCGCTTAAGCGGTAGCCGCCGGCGACGTTGAGATAGACTTCGGTCGTTCCGAAGCTGAGCCCGCAGCGCGCTTCCAGCACCGCGAGGATCATTGCCAGGCGGCCGCTGTCCCAGCCGACTGCCGCTCGCCTCGGTGTCGCTCCGCTGGCCAGCCGCACGGTCAGCGCCTGGATCTCGACGAGAACCGGCCGCGAACCTTCGATCGCCGGGAAAACGCTGGTCCCGCTGACGGCCTCGCCGCGCCGGGTGAGGAACAGGGCCGATGGGTTGGCGACCTCGGTCAGCCCCTCGCTCTCCATCGCGAAGACGCCGATCTCGTCGGTTCCCCCGAAGCGGTTCTTGAGCGCTCGAAGGATGCGGTACTGGTGGCTTCGTTCGCCCTCGAAGCTCAGCACCGTGTCGACCATGTGTTCGAGCACGCGCGGGCCGGCGATCGTCCCGTCCTTGGTGACATGGCCAACCAGCGCCACCGCGGTCCCGCGCTCCTTGGCGAAACGCACCAACTCCTGAGCGGAGGCGCGCACCTGGCTGACGGTGCCGGGCGCGCCCTCTATCAGGTCGGAATGCATCGTCTGGATTGAATCGATGACGAGGAGGTCGGGCGATTCGCCCTCGCCGAGCGTGGTAAGGACGTCGCGGACGGAGGTTGCAGCCGCCAGCCGCACAGGCGACTTCCCGAGCCCGAGGCGAATTGCACGAAGCCGGACTTGCTCCGCCGATTCCTCCCCCGAAACGTAGACCACGCTGCGGCCGCAGGCGGCGAGCTTCGCGCAGATCTGAAGGAGCAGCGTTGACTTCCCGATCCCCGGGTCGCCGCCGACCAGCATCGCCGACCCCGGAACGATCCCGCCGCCGATCGCTCGGTCGAATTCGGAGACTCCGCTGACGATCCGGTCCGGAAGCCGGGCTGGGGCATCCAGTCCCACCAGTTCGATCTTACGGCCGCCGCCCTGGAGATTATGCTTGGCCGCGAAGATGCTGGTCACTTCGGCCGCTTCCTGGACTAGCGTGTTCCATTCGGCGCAGTCGGGGCACTGCCCCTGCCAGCGCATCGTCACCGACCCGCAGGCCTGGCACGTGTAACGGGTCTTCGCCTTCGCCATTGGATAAGCTTACCGGAACAAACAAGGAACGAAAAGCGCTAAAAGACGGCTTTCGCCTCGCCCCCCATCATCTGCTGGCGGACCAGCGGGATCGGGGGTCCGCCGAAGCTCAGGAACTCGTCGTGGAAGGCCTTCCATGACGCCCGGCCGCCGCGCGTTGCGGTCCAATCATCGCGGAGCTTGCGAATCATCAGCTTGCCCAGCGTGTAGTTGAGGTAGGCGGGGTCGTAGGTGCCCCGTGCCGCCTGCTGGCGAGCATTGCCTTCATCCTGGAAGCACTGCTCGCGGAACATGCGGAAGCTCTGCTCCTGGGTGATCTGGCCGCTGTGCATCCCGATCGCCGACAGGAACCGGCAGTCGCGAAGCAAGGCGTTCGACAGCTGGCCGATCAACACCTCGTCGGTTCCTCCGCCGACTCCGGCGACGCGCATCATCTCTTCTGTGTAATGCGCCCACCCTTCCGCGAATGCATAGCCGACGAAAACCCGCCCGAAGAGGAAAGGCGAACGATTGGAATGCAGGAAATTGAGGAAGTGGCCCGGCCACACCTCGTGGATCGAAGTGAACAGGAGATCCGCCTCGCCGCCAACGAATGCGTCCTGGACGGATTTCGGCCAGCTCGGGTCGGGCGGTGCGATATAATAAACCGACGGAAGGGTCTTCTCGAACGGCCCGGGGATGTTGATGTAGGCGAAATTCTGCCGGTTATACGGCGGCGCTTCCTCGACTTTCGCTTCTTCCGGTCCGGGGATCGTCACCAAGTCCTTTTCGATCAGGAATTGCTTGAGACCGGCAAGCTGGGCGCGGGCGCCGGCAACCGCGCCGCCTTCGGGCTTGTTTGCGTTCATCTTGTCCATGCACTGCGGCATCGTCTTTCCCGGCGCATAGCGCCCGCAAGCCTCGCGCAGCAGCGCCTGGTTGGACTGAAGGTCAGCACGGCCGATAGCTTCCAGTTCGCTTAGCGGCGTGTCGACCATCTCGGTATCGCGAAGCATCTGAGCGAACCGCTCGGCGCCGAGGGCGAAGTCGGTCCCAGCCTGCGGCCGCTGCGCCTCGACCCAGGCCGTGGTCTGCTTCATCGCTTCCGAAGCTGCCTTGGCTGCGGCACTCAGCGCCGCCTGGTCGGCGGCAGTCCCGATACCCTCCCAGGCCTTGAGGCCGTCGCCGAGATAATATTCGGCATAGCCACCGAACGCGTTCTTCCCATAATCGACAAACGAGATCGGCAGCGGAGTCCGCAAGTTCGCCTTCATCTGCTCGAGCGCCGCCGGCACATTGAGCAGGTATCGAGTATAGGCCTTCAGCCTGGCCTCGGGCGGCGCATAGGGCACGGTCACGTAAGGCGATGGGTCGAGGCTGCCCGAATAATAAGCCGGGTTGGTGTGCGGCTGGTCAGCGACGTCCAGCCAGAACAGGTTCCCGCGCGCAACGGCGACCAGATAATCGCGCTCGAACCGTTGTTCGGCCGAGAAGGCCGCGGAATCGAACGCCTGCGCCTCGGCGATGGCGGAGGTGAGGAATTGTTTTTGCGCCGCGAGCCCCGTCGGGCTCCAGTCAGGAAGCTGCCCGTCATATTCGTGGCGGCCCTGGTAGACGGCGAAGCTCGGGTTGAGCCGCAAATAGGTTTCGACGAAGCGGTTCGAGAAGTCCTGCCAGCTTGCCGACGCAACCGGAGCCACAGGCGCAATGGGCGCCACGGGATCGGGAAGCGCCGCCTCCTGCACCGGACCCGTGCTGCAGCCCGCGACGAATGCGGCGGTTGCGGCCGAAAGCAACAGGTGCCTTAGCTTCATGAAACCCTCCCCCTGAAGAACGCCCGTCATTGTTGCTGCTCGGTAAGGCCGCGTCTAGTGCACCGCGGGTGAGCTGGCTTCCCGAACCGCTGCGAATCCCCGCCTTCCGAGCGTTCTGGCTGGCGCGGCTGACGTCGACGATCGCGCAAATGGCGATGGTGATCGTCATCGGCTGGCAGGTCTACGACATCGCCCGGCAGACAATGGAGATCGACGAGGCGGCATTCCAGCTCGGCCTGATCGGGCTGGTCCAGTTTGTGCCCCTGTTCGTGCTGACGCCGGTCAGCGGCTGGGCTGCAGACCGGCTTGACCGGCGACACGTTGCTCGCGCGGTGATCCTCCTCGAGCTGCTTTGCGCGGCCATTCTGCTGTGGGCCACCTGGAGCGGCCGGATCAGCCTTCCGATCCTGTTTTCGGTCGCGGCGTTACTCGGTGTGGCGCGCGCGTTCGCGGGGCCCGCCCTCAGCGCCCTCGCGCCCAATCTGGTCCCGCGCGAGCTGCTTCCAAAGGCGATCGCATTAAGCTCTGCAGCCTGGCAATCGGGCGCAATTCTGGGCCCTGCAATCGGCGGAATCCTCTACGATGTCGTCCCATTCTATTCCTATGCGTTCAGCACCGTCCTGTTTGCGTTTTCGGCGGTCTGCCTGTTCCTGATCGGTCCGGTTCGGCGCACGGCTATCGAGCCTGGACGACCGCTTCGGCGAATGATCGAAGGGCTTGCCTATGTGCGGCGCAATCGCCTTGTCCTCGGCGCAGTCACGCTCGACCTGTTCGCGGTGCTCCTCGGCGGCGCGACCGCGATGCTTCCGCTCTATGCCCGCGACATCTTGCAGGTCGGGGCGGACGGACTCGGCCCGCTTCGTGCAGCGCCGGCAGCAGGCGCGACGCTCACCGCAATCTTCTTCTCGTTCCGTCCGATCAAGACGAACGTCGGCGTCAAGATGTTGTCGGCTGTCGTCGTGTTTGGCGCCGCAACGGCGATCTTTGGAATCTCCACTTGGTACCCGCTGTCGCTGGCGGCGCTGACATTGCTCGGCGCAGCGGACATGTTCTCGGTCTATATTCGTCAATCGCTCATCCAGCTGCACACTCCGGACGCCATGCGCGGCCGGGTCGGCGCTGCGTCGACGCTTGCAATCTCCGCTTCCAACGAGCTTGGCGAGACTCGAAGCGGGTTCACCGCCGCGCTGCTCGGCCCGGTAGCCGCGACGGTGGGCGGCGGGATCGCGGCGATCGCCGTTACCCTTATCTGGGCCCGCTGGTTTCCCGAGCTGCGCAACGCACGCAATTTCGAGATTCCCGAAGAGCCGCCACCCCAGGACGCCGTCGTCGCGGGCGGAGCATGATCCTGAAGAGTCTTGGATATCACGCTGGAAACGCTGGCGTTCTTGCGCGATGATCTCACTCCGGACAGGAAATTCGACCTTGCTCCGGCCGTTTCCCGCAAAGCAGGCTTAAGCTGCCGCTAACCCTGTTCGTTCGCCGGGCCGTTACCGCGCGCGCTTAACGCTTGTGCCCGCGGAGGGATTCTCCTCCGTTAGGGACAGCAGATGCAGCGTTCGCGCTTTGCACAAGCGGTAAGCGAATCGATCGACACTCCAGAGCGCGCCTCGGTCCGCGCGGCGCTGTGGTTCGACATCGAGGCAGCCGAGACGCCGGGCGACGAATCCTGCTCGGAGTCGCGGGTGGCGGCGTTCGACCATACCGCCCTGCTGCTTGGGCCCAGTCACCTCTTGCTGGGTCTCTCCTGCCTCGTCAGTCACCCTGCCCTGCTCGGAGCGCCGCTGCTCTCGAACCCGCTCGTGCCGCTAGGCCTGATCCTCCTCCTCGACGGATTCGCCGCCTTCGGCCTGCAATGGCGGCATCGGATGGGGATCGCGCCGCACACCGTGTCACGGGCGATGTGCGGTTACCTGGCCGGTGTCGGGGTGCTGTGGACGCTGTTCGGGCTGACGGTCCTGATGAACGTTTCGCCGCCCGGCCCGGTCGTGTCCGTTTCGATCGGAGCCGGGATCGCGATGATGGCGCTGGTCGCGATAACCTCGCCGCCATTGTCGGTCGTCAGCGCCTTCGTCGCGACCGCATCGTCGTCCTTCTTTTCGCCATCGCCGATGGTTCCGGTCGGGGTTGCGATCCTGTCCTTCTTCCTCGTCGCCTACGGCACTGCGGCGGCTCGAACCAACATCGCCGCTGTCCGGCGCCGGCTCAACCTCGACGCGGAAGCGCGCAAGGCGCTCACCTTCGTCGACGAATTCGAGAACAGCGGGCGCGGCTGGTTCTGGGAGACCAATGCCGAAGGCACGCTCTCGTACGTTTCGCAGCAGCTTGCCGACGATTTCCGCTGCGAGCCCGCCGAGCTCCTCGGCCGGCAGTTCACCGACTTGCTGTCGGTCGATACATATACCGACGGAGCAATCGAGGAACGCAAGACTCTCGGCTTCCACCTGTCGACGCGTTTCCCTTTTTCCGACGTCATCGTCCGGGCCGGCAGCGAGCAGGACGTGCACTGGTCGCTCTCGGGCAACCCGGTGTTCGACGAGCGTGGCCGCTTTCTCGGATTTCGCGGAATCGGAACCGATCTCACCGAGCAGCGCCGCAACGAACAGGAAATCTCCAGGCTCGCCAAGTTCGATTCCCTCACCGGGCTCCCGAACCGGGCGATGATGCGCCAAACGCTCGACGAGGCGCTTCGCAACGCCGCTCATCGCCAGAAGGGATGCAGCCTCTTCCTGATCGATCTCGACCGTTTCAAGAACGTGAACGACACGCTCGGCCACCCGATTGGCGATGCCCTGCTTCGCGAGGTCGGAGAGCGGCTGAAGGCGGTACTTGGCGATTACGGGCAGGTCGGTCGTCTCGGCGGCGATGAATTCGAGGCCGTGCTTCCGGGAACCGTGGACATCGGGCTTCTGGAATCGCTGTCGCGGACCCTGATCGAGCATGTTTCGCGTCCCTATGTGATCGAGGGACATCGAGTGCTGATCGGAGCCTCTGTCGGAATCGCGATCGGCGACCCCGGCCGCGCCTGCGCCGACAGCCTCATCCGCAATGCCGACCTGGCGATTTACGCCGCGAAGGGCGCCGGCCGCGGGCAGCACTGCTTCTACGAAGCGTCGATGCACAGCGAGGCCGCCGATCGGCAGTTGCTTGAAAGCGACATGAGGCAGGCGATCGAGCGCGGCGAGTTCGAGGTCGTTTACCAGCCAATCGTCCGGGCCGCGAGCGAGGAAGTCTCCGGCTTCGAATCGCTCGTCCGCTGGAACCACCCCGTGCGCGGGCCGATCTCGCCGGCCAAGTTCATTCCCCTCGCCGAAGAATGCGGTTTGATCGGCAAGATCGGCGAGTGGGTCCTAAAGACGGCTGTCGCCGAGGCCGCGCATTGGCCGGAGCATGTCAGGATCGCCATCAACCTCTCGCCGATCCAGTTCAACGACCCAGGCCTGGTCGACATGATCGCGCGGCACATCGACGATTCGAAAATCAAGCCGGGACAGGTCGAGCTCGAAATTACCGAAGGCGTGTTCCTGGCCGACAACGACGATACCGAAGGCACGTTCGCCCGGCTGAAGAAGCTCGGCGTGCGGCTTGCGCTCGACGATTTCGGCACCGGCTATTCGTCCCTCGGCTACCTGAAGAAAGCGCCGTTCGACAAAATCAAGATCGACCAGAGCTTCGTTCGCGGCGCCGCCAACCCGAGCAGCCGCAACAGTGCTATCATCCGCGCCATCGTCAGCCTGGCGGAAAGCCTGGAAATGGAATCCTGTGCCGAGGGCGTCGAAACCCATGACGATCTCGCGCTCATCCGCGAGCTCGGCTGCAGTCACGTCCAGGGCTTCATCTTCGGCCAGCCGGTCGCTTCAAAGGAAGCGCGCGAGCTCGCCAACCGCGCACGAGTGGAGGCTGCCGGGTTCCAGTGCCTTCGCGAGCGGCGCCACCGGCTCATGCGGCGGGCCGTGGCGATGATCGACGGCTATCAAGAAGAAATCCGGCTGCGCAACATCTCCGTCACCGGCGCCTTGATCGAGTGCCGCCGGCCCTTTGCTCCCGGAACGGAGTTGAGGATCGACATCGTGGGAGTCGGCCCGGTCACCGGAACCGTCAGGTGGGCCGGCAACGGCAAGGCCGGCCTTCAGTTCGAGTGCGAGTTCGACCTCGCTCGTCTTGCCCCGAAGAAGGAAAAGCTGAACGACGTTACGATGCTGACCCCGTGGTACGTCGAGCGGCGGGCCGCAGAGCGCTGACCCAAGGCCAGAAAAAAGGAGCGCCGGCGAACCGGCGCTCCTCCATTGGCTTTACTCGAACCGGCCGTTAGCGGCGGTTGATGTCAACGTCGCGGACATAGCCGCGATAGTCGACGTCGCAGTTGAACCGCAGGTCAGGCTGGTACGCGTAGCCGAGCGCACCATAAGCGCCATAGCCGTACGGGTTGTAAGCCATCCGGCCGCTGGTCGCGAGGCCGTCCACGCGTATCGTGCTTCGGCGCGGAGTTACCCGGGTGATGCTGACGACACGAGCGCTGGTGCCCGAGACGCCAAGCAGCTGGCCGAGGATTCCGCTCAAGCCGGTACGGGTGTACAAGCGATTCTGGACCGCGGCGGTGCACTGCTGCGTGGCAATTGCCACCGCCCGCTGGTTATATCCGTAACCGTAGCCGTACTGCGAATACGGATAATATTGCGCCGCTGCGGGAGCCGCAGCCACGAGCGCTGCGAGGCCGGCACCGCCGGCAATCATCGTCTTCAACATGGTCATGGCCCGTCTCCTTTCAAAAAGGGGCTCTTCATGTGAAAAACGCACGGACCGTCGCGGGCGGTGCCCTGTCCACCGCAACCAGCGGGCAACCCGTCGCCGATCGCTGAACGGCGAGTGAATGGCAGTTTAACAGCGCTTGAACCGCGGCGAGTGTGAACCGGCGCGGTCTCCGGCTGAGGTGCTCGCTAAAACACCTCTTCGGGGATCGCCATCACACTCTCGGCGCCCGCTTCGACCTTGCGGCGGAGCGAAGTGGCAGCGACCAGCTCGCGCTCGGCGTAGAAGCGGGCCGTTGCGAGCTTGGCCTCGTGGAACTGGCGGTCGCCGCTGCCATGCTCGAGCGCCTTAGACGACACTCCGGCCATCTTCATCCACATCCAGCCGAGGCTGACCAGTCCCATCAGGTCCATGTAGGGATAGGCGCCCGCGCCGGCATTATTCGGATCCTTCATTCCGTTCTGGGCGAGCCACATGGTCGCGCTTTGCAGGTCGCCCAGAGCCGGATCGAGTGCGGCCGCGACTCCCGCGGGATCGCCGGCTGCCTTCGCCTCGGCGATCTCGCCGCCGACCAGCGCAAGGAAAGCGCGGATGGCTCGGCCGCCGTCCTTCGGGAGCTTCCGGCCGACCAGGTCCATCGCCTGGATCCCGTTGGTGCCTTCGTAGATCTGCGCGATCCGGGCATCGCGAACG
>DATAKH010000111.1:0-21861 GCA_036261735.1 Sphingomicrobium sp. | reverse complement strand
GAACATGCCGCCGGCGATCGCGACTCCGAGCAGGTCGAATACGACCCAAGGCCCATTCGGCATTGCCAGGAAGGCAGCGATCCCGTTCAACTGGTCACCTGGCAGCTGGGGCCACGAATGAACACGGCGGAACAGGTCGAGGACGAACAGCCCCATCCCGATCGCTGACGCCGGGGCGAACCGTGCCGCCACCTTTCCCTTGAGCAGCCGGTTCACGGCGATTGAGCCGATCGCCACTCCGACGGAGAAAATGGCGAGGAACAAGGTCGCGACCGACTGATCGGCGGAAAGGCTGTTCTTGACGAGCGGCGGGAATTGCGCGGCGAGCACCGTTCCCATGGCCCAGAAGAAGCTGATCGACAGGATGGCGAGGAACAGCCTCGGCACATGCAGGGTCGCGTTAACCAACGTTATCGACGCCCGGACAATGTGCCAGTCCATCTTCCACGGCGGGGCAGCGGGGTCGGGCGGCGCCGGTGGAACCTGGCCGCCAGCGATCCTGCCGATGACGGCAACGACGAGGACAGCGACCGCGGCCCAAATGGCGTGGAACTGGCCGTCGCTTCCGCGGACCACGAGAAGCCCGCCCAAGATCGTCCCTCCGAGAATCGCGATGTAGGTCCCCGCCTCGACGAGACCGGTGCCGCCGAGCACCTCCCCTTTTTCGAGATGCTGCGGAAGAATTGCGTATTTGATCGGCCCGAAGAAGGTCGAGTGGATCCCCATCGCTCCCAGCGCGGCGAGGAGCAGCGGGACGTTCTGGACGAGGAGCCCGATAGCGCCGACGATCATGATCAGGATTTCGGCCGTCTTCACGAGGCGGATGATTCGCGCCTTGTCGCGCTCGTCCGCCAGCTGCCCCGACAAGGCCGACAGCAGGAAGAACGGCAGGATAAACAGCCCGGCCGCGATCGCGCTGAACGTCGCTTCCTGGGTTTCGTCTCCGTAGATGCCGTAAATCGCCAGCATCACCGCGGCGGTGCGGTACAGGTTGTCGTTGAACGCGCCGAGGAACTGGGTCGCGAACAGGGGCAGGAACCGCCGCGTCTTCAGAAGGTGCAGCGAATCCTGCATCGCCATTGTGGCTTAGCGGGTTGTGCAGGGACGGCAAGCGCGCTGCGGCAGCGCCTCTTTTGTCGGGCGGCGAGTTTCAATACAGGGACCCCGCTTATGTTGACGCTGCCGAACCTTCTAACCCTTTCGCGAATCCTGGCGGTTCCGATCCTCGTCTTCCTGCTGTGGCAGCCGCGGCCGTTCGACTATGCTGTGACCTTCGTGCTCTACTGCATCGTCGGGCTAACCGATTATTTCGACGGCTATCTCGCCCGCGCGCAGGGGCAGATCTCGAAGCTCGGCCAGTTCCTCGACCCGATCGCCGACAAGATCATGATCGCCGCGGTGATCGTGATGCTGGTCGCGTCTCGCAAGGCCGACGGCAATCCGCCGATCCTGCAGGACTTCGACATCATCCCCGCTCTCATAATCCTCCTTCGCGAAATCATCGTGTCGGGGCTTCGCGAATTCCTTGCCGAGCTGCGCGTGTCGATGCCGGTCAGCCATCTCGCCAAGTGGAAGACGACGCTCCAGCTGGTCGCGCTCGGGGCGTTGATCCTCGGCGGAGCGCTTCCGTCGCAGCCGTGGATTCACACGGTCGGCCTCGCCAGCCTGTGGGCGGCGGCGGCGCTGACCCTCGTCACCGGCTATGACTATCTGAGAATAGGCCTCAAGCACATGGACTAAGGTCCCACGAATGCGGCTGCGCTAATCGATTTTTCAGCTCTTACTGACCGCTTTTAATCGTTTCCGTCGCCTTGGCTGGACGCCTAGGCCCCCATCGAGACTCTAATTTGCAGGAGCGAATTCCATGGACGCGAAGACCGGCGAGATGGGCGGATGCCCTATGGGGAACGGTGAAGATGGTGGCGTCCGCGCCCTGCTCGGCCGCACTAACAAGGATTGGTGGCCCGAGATGCTGGCGACCGAAATCCTCAATCCCAACGGTCCGACCAACCCGCACGGCGAAGACTTCAACTATGCCGAGGCGTTCAAGGAGCTCGACTACAACGCGCTCAAGGCCGACCTCAAGGCGCTGATGACCGACAGCCAGCCGTGGTGGCCGGCCGACTACGGCCATTACGGCCCGTTCTTCATCCGCATGGCATGGCACGCCGCCGGCACCTACCGCACCGCCGACGGGCGCGGCGGGGCTAACAGTGGCCAACAGCGCTTTGCCCCGCTCGATTCCTGGCCCGACAACGGCAACCTCGACAAGGCGCGCCGTCTGCTGTGGCCGATCAAGCAGAAGTACGGCAAGAACATCAGCTGGGCCGACCTGTTCATCCTCGCCGGCAACGTCGCAATCGAATCGATGGGCGGACCGGTCTTCGGCTTCGGCGGCGGCCGCGCCGACGTCTTTGAGCCGGAGCGCGACATTTACTGGGGTTCCGAAGACAAGTGGGTCAACGAAGGCGTCCAGACCCGAATCTCGCCTGAGCACGGAATGCATGAACTCGAAGGCCCGCTCGCCGCGATCCAGATGGGCCTGATCTACGTCAATCCCGAAGGCCCGGGCGGCAACCCAGACCCATTGCAGTCGGCGCGGGACATCAAGGCGACGTTCGAGCGCATGGCGATGAACCACGAGGAGACCGTCGCGCTCACTGCCGGCGGCCACACCTTCGGCAAGGCGCACGGCAACGGCGATCCCTCGAAGCTCGGTCCGGCGCCCGCGGGCGGCGACCTTGTCGCGCAGGGTTTCGGCTGGGTCAGCCAGAACGAAAGCGGCTGCGGCGAGCACACCGTGACCAGCGGAATCGAAGGCTCGTGGGTCAACACCCCGACACAGTGGAGCGAGAACTACTTTCGCCTCCTGCTCGACTATGAATACGAGCTGGTGAAGTCGCCCGCCGGCGCGCAGCAGTGGCAGCCGATCAACCAGAAGCCCGAGGACATGGCCCCGGCGGCGTGGGACCCTAACAAGAAGGTCCCGACGATGATGACGACCGCCGACATGGCGCTCAAGGTCGATCCCGAGTTCCGAGTTATCAGCGAGAAATTCCGCAACGACCACGAGGCCTTCAAGGACGCTTTCGCGCGCGCCTGGTTCAAGCTTACCCACCGCGACATGGGTCCCAAGGCCCGCTACCTGGGCCCCGAGGTCCCGGCCGAGGACCTGATCTGGCAAGACCCGATCCCGGCCGGCACGATGCCGTCCGATGCGGAAGTCGAGGCGGTCAAGCGGAAGATCCGCGACAGCGGCCTCACCGTCAGCCAGCTAATCAAGACCGCGTGGGCCTCGGCCTCGACCTATCGCAAGTCCGACCACCGCGGCGGCGCCAACGGCGCTCGCATCCGCCTCGCGCCGCAGAAGGACTGGGAGGTCAACGAGCCTGAGATGCTCGCCAAGGTTCTCTCCACGCTCGACGGCCTGCGCGGCAGCATGAGCATGGCCGACGCGATCGTGCTCGGCGGCGTGGTGGGCCTCGAGAAGGCGGGCGCCACCCATGTGCCGTTCACTGGCGGGCGCGGCGACGCGACCGAGGAGCAGACCGACGCCGACAGCTTCGCGGTGATGGAGCCCGAAGCCGACGCGTTCCGCAACTACGTCGGCAAGAAGAAGCTCGCGGTGAAGACCGAGGAGATGATGCTCGACCGCGCCAGCCTGCTCGGCCTCTCGGTGCCGGAGATGGTCGTGCTGGTCGGCGGCCTGCGCGTGCTCGGCGCCAACCACGGCGAGCGCGGCCACGGGCACTTCACCAAACGGTCGGGCCAGCTCACCAACGACTTCTTTGTCAACCTGCTCGACATGACGAACGTGTGGAGCTCGGTCGAGGGCTCGAACGACGAGGAATACGTCGCCACCGATCGGACGAGCGGCGGCGAGACCTGGCGGGCGACCCGCGCCGACCTGATCTTCGGCTCGAATTCCGAGCTGCGCGCCCAGTGCGAGGTCTATGCCGAGGAAGGCGGCCAGGAGAAGTTCGTCAAGGACTTCGTCAAGGCCTGGACCAAGGTCATGAACGCTGACCGCTTCGACCTGCCGCAGGAGAAGAGCCGCGCTGAACCGATCGGCATCGCCGAGCCGGCTACCGCAGATGGTGAGTTAGATCCGGAGGTCAGCGCCTAGGCGCCGACTGTTCTCGGGCCGCAGTTTCAGCCGAAGACAGCGACGCCGGGACCAGGTCGTCGATAATTGAGCGCAAGCTGCTCGCAAGGAGCTGAAACTCGCTCTCCCGCGGACTCGACCGGCGCCAGATTAGCGCGACCTTCCGGTAGTTTTGGCTCGACCGGAGCGGTTTGGCATCGACCCGCGTACCGTCCAGTATCCCTGCATCGATCGCCATTTCCGGCACGAACGTGAGGCCGAGCCCGTTGTCGACCATCTGGACGAGCGTGTGCAGCGACGTGCCCATCATCGCCGCGTTGGCCCGCATCTCGGGCCGGTTGCACGCCGAGAGCGCATGGTCCTTGAGACAGTGACCATCTTCGAGGAGCAGCATTCTCTGCTCGTCGATCGCACCGACATCCACGACCGCGCCCCTCGGCGCCTCCCCGCGAGGAAAAGCGACAAACAGCCTGTCCTCGAACAAAGGCGCGGAATCCACGTCACCGCAGGCGAAGGGCAGCGCCAGCAGTACGCAATCCAGCTGACCGCGGTGGAGCGCTTCGCAGGCTGCCTGGCTCGTTTCCTCGCGAAGGTAGAGTTTGAGGCTCGGCCACTCGCGCCGAAGCCGCGGCAACATCGCCGGTAACAGGAACGGCGCGATTGTCGGGATCACGCCCATCCGAAGCTCGCCGTGAAGAGGTTTGCCTTCGGCCCGGGCCAGCTCGGCCAGCTCCTCAGTCTCGCGGATGACCCGGATCGCCTTGTCGGCGACCTTTTCGCCAAGCGCGGTGAACCGGACGACCCGCCGAGTCCGCTCAACGAGCGTGACTCCGAGCAGGCTCTCCAACTCGCGTAGCCCAGCCGACAAGGTCGATTGGGTGACGAAACAGGCCTCTGCAGCCTTGCCGAAATGGCCGTGCTCACGGAGCGCCACGAGATATTGCAGCTGCTTGATCGTCGGCTGGTGAACAGTCATTCTAATCGATAATTCCAATCAGGCGCCGCGCTATAATAGAGTTGAACGATTTGAGCCAGCGCTCGCCCTGCCCCTCTGGCAATCGTCCCGCACCGTCCATAGATTGGAACCAGCACAGAAGGATCGGCGCTTGTTTTCAGGTCTGATTGAGTATCTCGACTCCGTCGAAGCGCGCGACCCCGCCGCTCGGTCGCGCTGGGAGGTGCTGATCTATCCCGGTGCATGGGCGCTTGCCCTTCACCGAGTGGCGCACTGGTTTTACGGCGGCGGGCTCTATTTCCTCGCCCGCTGCGTCAATCATTTTGCGCGTTTCCTGACCGCGATCGACATCCATCCCGGAGCAGTGATCGGAAAGCGGTTCTTCATCGACCACGGCTTTACCGTCATCGGCGAAACCGCCGAGATCGGCGACGATGTCACCATCTACCAGAACGTCACCCTGGGCGGCACCAGCCCGCACGAGGGGAAGACCGGCAAGAGACACCCGACCATCTGCGATCATGTCGTCATCGGCTCCGGAGCGCAGGTGCTCGGCCCGCTTGAGGTCGGCGAAGGAGCGCGGGTCGGCGCCAACGCGGTCGTCACCAGGGACGTTGCCCCCGGGGCGACGGTGATCGGAATTCCCGCAAAGCCGATCCCCGTAGACATCGAAACTGCGGAACCGGCGGAATTCCTGCCCTACGGCACCCCGTGCAACGAGATCGCCGACCCGACGCTCGCTCGGCTGTGCGAGCTGGAGCGCGAGATCCGCGCGCTTCGCGAGGAGGTGAAGACGAAGCAGTCCGGCGAGGCCGCTGCGGTGAGGAGCAAGCGCGCTTGAGCGTGATTGCGCCGTTCCCCCACCCAAGGGACCGGCGCCCGATCACCGCCTTCGACCGACGTGAGCTGATGCGCATCATGGACCTGTACGGGCGGATGGTCGCGGCGGGACACTGGCGCGATTACGCGCTTGGGCACCACCCCGACCTGGCAGTGTTCGCCGCTTTCCGAAGGCACACCGAGCGGCCGGAGGTCCGCATAGAAAAACGCCCCGAGCTTCGGCTGAAGCAAGGAGCGTTCGCGCTCGTTGGCGAGCATGGCCTGGTGCTCAAACGTGGCCATGACCTTTCAGGGGTTATGGCCCCGCTCGAGCGGCGGCTTATGCGGCTGGTTGGCTGACCGTCCTTGAATCGCCCAGCAGCGGAAGCTTGGCCCGAAGCCCATCAGGGAGCGGCCTGACCACCGCCTCGCGCGCCTGGTGCCAGAAGGCCGACAGGAGCAGCAGGGACGAGCCGATCACCAACGCCGTCAGTGCGACGTTAAGCTCGATCGCACCGAACTGCTTGAACAGCTCCTGCAGCGCGAAAAGGACATAAGCGAGCGCCGACACTAACAGTGCGCGACGGTCGATCGCCAACGCGGCCAACCCCATCAGGATGTAGAGCAGGACGACAACGAGGCCCTCCCCGATGGTCGCGTTGCCGTCGTTGAGCCCGAGCAGGGTAAAAACCGGGTGGACGATCATCGGCGCGGCGAGGAGATGCAGCCAGAAGGCGACATCGGAACGGCGTGTTAGGCGACCGGGATCCGACGAATCCCACCGCATCGCGAAGAGGAAAACGCCGACTCCGAGCAGGAGCACGACGCCGAGCACGGCATTCTTATAATTCTCGGGGTCGCCGAGGACCGCGATCAGGAGCCCGACCACGATCGCCGCAACCGCGGCCGCTCCGGCGGCGACGGTGATCGGCACTCGGAAACGCTTCCAGTGGAGCCACGCCGCGCCGGCGGCAACTGCACCGGCAATGGCTGCGATGACTCCGACATACAGTCCCTCCTGCTCCTTCGGCGGTTCGCCGACCGCAAGCGCCCCAACGAAAGCGACCGTCGCAAAGACCGCTCCGACGAATGCCAGCAGCAATAGGATCGACGGAAGCGCCATTCGCCGCTTGGCGGTGAAGAACAATGCTAGACACCATGCGGTCACGCCGACCGCCGCGGGGGCGAGGAACGAGGGACCGTCCACGTCGACCGATGTTCCGAGCGATTGGCCGATCGACTGGCCGATCCAGGCGACAGCGACGAGCAGGATTATCGAAGCGATCGAAACGAAAATATCGTTGAATCCGGTAATCAGCCGGAACTGCTCTTCATCGACCGCCGGCGCGGAGCGCTGCGTCTCGATGAAGTTGCGAAGCGCGGCCGCGGACTCGGCGCTCATTGCGCCCGCAGCGACTGCGTCGTCGAGGTCGTTTTGACTGTACATGAGTGCACCCCTTTCGGGGCGTAGAGGTACAGCTGCTGTATTATTGTGTCAATACAGCAAGAGGGCGGCCGACACTCCGACGGGGGAGTTGGGAACAACGGTGTGCCGGCCTATGCGGACTTCACTGTCGCACCCGGCCGGGGTGCGCGAGCCACCGGTAAACGCCGAATGTCGGGTTTACGACGAAACGAGGCTGGAAGAGCGCCGACTGGCACGACGGCAGCCGGAAGTTTACGCGGCTGGCCGAGCGGCTGCCGCCTTTTCGACCCAGCGGCCGTCCTCGTTCGCCCAATAATGCCGCTCGATGCCATCGCGGCCGCCAAGCGAACGCCAGGTCGCGCGCGCCTCCTCGAGCGTGTCGGTACCGAAAACGTAGAAGGCGCGGTGAAAGGCCAGCGCCGCCTCGCGCCAATGACCGTCCGCGATCAGAAGATTGCGGGCGCGGTTGGCCGCGTCGGGGCTCGTCGACAGCAGTACCGGCTGCCGCGAATCTTCGCTTCCGCCTGCAGTTCCGTGGGGCAGGAAGCTTGTCGCGCCTCCGTGCTCCCACAGGACCCGCTCCAATCGGGCGACTTGCGCATCATCGGCCGCCACCACAAGCAACCGTTCCTCCTCGCCCAGCAACTTTTCAGCAAGCTTTGCGATCACCTGCTCAAGCGCCACCGTGCCGAGTTGGTAGAAATCGACTCTCATTCGAGGGATCAACCCTCGAGATTGTCGGCCACGAACTGGTCGAGCAGCCGGACACCGTATCCGGTCGCGCCCTTGTCGTATGTGCTCGACGGCTTGTCCGACCACGCCATTCCGGCGATGTCGAGGTGGGCCCAAGTGGTGCCGTTTTCGACGAAGCGCTTGATGAATTGGGCGGCGGTGATGGAGCCCCCCTCGCGAGGCCCGACGTTCTTGACGTCGGCGATCGGCGAATCGATGAGCCTGTCGAACGGTTCGGCGAGTGGCATCCGCCACAGCTTGTCCCCGCTTTGCTCAGCCGCCTTCAACAGCTTGCCGGCAAGCTCATCGTCCGGCGAAAACAGGCCGGCAAACTCGTGGCCGAGGCTGACTAGAATTGCGCCGGTCAGGGTCGCGAGGTCGATGATCGTTTTCGCCTCGTACTTGCGCTGAACGTAGGTAATCGCGTCGGCAAGCACGAGCCGGCCCTCGGCGTCGGTATTGATCACCTCCACAGTCTGGCCGGACATCGTCGTCACCACGTCGCCGGGGCGCTGGGCGTTGCCGCCCGGCATGTTCTCGACGAGGCCGCAGATGCCGACGATGTTGGACTTGGCCTTGCGCAGCGCCAGCGCCTTCATCGCCCCGACGACGGCGGCGGCCCCGCCCATGTCCCACTTCATCGATTCCATGCCCTGCGCCGGCTTGATCGAAATCCCGCCGGTGTCGAAGGTCACGCCCTTGCCGACGAATGCCGTCGGTGCTTCACCTTGCTTGCCGCCGTTCCAGCGGAGGACCAGCAGGCGCGGCTCCCGGATCGACCCCTGTGCGACGCCGAGGAGAGCGCCCATGCCAAGCGCCTTCATCTGCTCGGCGTCGAGCACGTCCATCTGGATGCCGAGCTTGGAGAGGTCGCGGCAGCGGTCGACGAAGCTTTCCGGATAGATGACGTTGGCCGGCTCGGTAACCAGTCCGCGGGTCAGATCGATCCCTTCGGCCACCGGCTCCCACCTGTTCTTCCAGCGATCGGCGGCGCCCTCGCCGCCGCCGACGACAGTGACCGTCTTCAGGGTCGGCTTCTGCTTGTCCTTGAGCTTGGTGCGGTAGCGGTCATAACGCCAGGAGCGCAGCGCCGCGGCGAGAGCGACGCGCGCCGCCGCATCGGCATCATAGCCGAGGCCGCTGACGTCGATGACAGCGTGAGTTTCGCCCGACTTCAGGAGCTTGGCCGCGGCGGAGCCGCCGAGCTTCTCCGCCGCTTCGGCGGGGACGGAGTCCTTGCCGGTCCCGACGACGAGCAATCGCCGAGTTGTGCCGCCATCGTCGATGAATAGTTCGGCGCTGCTTCCGCTGTCGCCGTCGAACCGCTGGCGCTCAAGCGCCGCTTCGACCTTGCTCTTGTCGGCGAGCGTTTCCGCGGCCGGGCAAACCTTGGCAGCGGACGGGATAACCAGTGCATAATCCCCATCGGGGCGGGAGGCGGCGAAATCGATCTTGATCGTCAAAGTCTGAATCCCTGGATTGTCGAGGCTTGGGCTTCGCGCGCCTTAGGACGCCGAACCGGCGATGGCAAAGCCCGCCCGACGAGACGATTGCGGCGCGGGCCCGTTCCCGGCCAAGGCGATTGCGGGGCGGCCCCAAGGTGCGATAGTCGCTTGGATCAAGGTAAAGCGGGCGGAAGGCGAGCGTTTGCGCAAACGGGTGATCTGGTGGACGGCGCTTCCGCTTGTGGGCTTGCCGGCTGTTGCTCCAGCAGCCCAGCCTGCGGATCCGGCGGCGCCCGCTGCGACTCAAGAAGCCGAGGCAGTCGAATTTACCGCCGATGAGCTAATCTACGACAGCGAGAACGACGTCGTTTCCGCGGCGGGGCAAGTGCGGATGGCGCGCGACGGCAATTACCTCGCCGCCGACCGAATCACCTGGAATCGCAAGACCGGCGAGGTGCGGGCGGAGGGCAATGTCGTCGTTGTCGATCCCCAGGGCGACAAAATCCTCGGCGAGAATGTCGTCCTCACCGACACATTGCGTGACGGAATTGTCAGCAACCTGCTCGTCGTGCTCGAAAGCGGCGGTCGGATCGCCGCGCAGCGCGGAACCCGTGCGGGCGACATCGTCACTCTGGACAATGCCGCTTATTCGCCTTGCCCGGTCACGAACGAGGCCGGGTGTCCCAAGCGTCCGAGCTGGATGATCACGGCTGCGCGGGTCGTCTATGACCCGGCAACGAAGCGAGCGAAATTCCAGGGCGGGCGGCTCCAGCTGTTCGGCCTGACGTTGCCGCTCCTCCCGATCTTCAGCGTAGGCACCAGCGGCGAAGGGGCGACAGGCTGGCTGGTGCCGCAGCTCAAGGTGTCCAGGAAGAACGGCTTCGAAGTTGCCGTGCCCTATTACTGGCACATCGCACCGAACCGCGATCTGGCAGTAATACCGCACGTCTACACCGGGACTCTTCCGGCGATCGAAGCGAAATATCGCGAGCTGAACAGCCTCGGCGCGTTCCAGCTCGGCGGCTTCCTCGCCTACAGCCGGGTCGAGAATGCCGACCTCACGTCAAGCTCAGACGGCGACCGCGATTTGCGCGGCTTCTTCGAGGGCAACGGAAAGGCGCAGCTGGATCCGCTGTGGAGCGTCACCGGCTCCTTCAGGGTGGCGAGCGACAAGACCGTTAGCCGCCGTTACGACATTACCCGCGACGACCGGCTTCGCAATTCACTCATCGCCGAGAGAATAACGCCAGATTCCTATGTCAGCATCGCGGGATGGGCGTTCCAGGGCCTTAGGGTCGACGACGTCCAGGAACAGATCCCGATCGCACTGCCGGCGCTTGACGCCCGGCTCAACCTGACGCCGCCAGTCTTCGGCGGCAAGGTCAAGCTGCAGGCAAACAGCCTCGCGATCATGCGGATCGACGGGCAGGACACGCAGCGGGCATTCGCCAGCGCGCGCTGGGATTTGCGAAGGCTCACTACCTGGGGGCAGCAGCTGACCCTTACCGGCTACCTGCGGGGCGATGTCTATCACACCGACGAAGCAGACGAGACGGTGGTGCCGATCTATCGCGGCACCGACGGCTGGCACACGCGCGGGATCGCGGCGGTTGCCGCCGACCTGCAATGGCCGCTGATCGGGCCGCTCTTCGGCGGAATCCAGCGTTTGGTTCCGCGGGTCCAGATTGTCGCAACTCCGGCGACGCCGAACCTGGCCATCCCCAACGAGGACGCCCGCGCTGTCGATCTCGAAGACAGCAACCTTTTCGCGCTTAACCGCTTCCCCGGTTACGACCGGTGGGAAGATTCCTCGCGGATTACTTATGGGGTCGACTGGCACTATGAGCGGCCAAACCTGTCGATCAGCACTTCGGTCGGGCAAAGCTACCGGCTCAACCGCCGCCCCGAAATCTTCCCGGAAGGGACGGGGCTTACCGGCCGCCTTTCGGACATCGTCGGCCGCACCCGAGTGCGCTACGGCCGCTTCATCGATCTCACTCACCGGTTCCGGGTGGACAAGGACAATCTCGCGGTCCGCAGGAACGAGATCGATCTTACAGTCGGAAGCGACCAGACCTTCGCCCAGATCGGGTATCTTCGCCTCAACCGCGACATCGACCCGAGCGTGGAGGACTTGCGCGACCGCCAGGAAGTCCGCCTGGCCGGCAGGGTGAAGTTCGCTCGCTACTGGTCCATCTTCGGGGCAACGGTGATCGACCTGACCGGCAAGGGCGAGGACCCGCTTTCCGTCGCGGACGGCTGGGAGCCGGTCCGAAACCGGCTTGGCATCGCCTATGAAGACGAATGCCTGGAGCTTGGCGTAACCTGGCGTCGCGACTATGAGCGCCTCGGGGAATTCCGCAAAGGTAGCACCTTCGCGCTCCAGATAGGATTGAAAGGCCTCGGCCGCTAAGCCTGCGTTCAGCGGGCGCGGTTAAGGGCAAGGTCGCGGAAATGTTGGGCAATAAGGAAAATTCTAGTGGCAGTTTCTGAATATCTCCGGGCGCGCGGCCGGTTGGGGCTAGTCATCGTCGCACTCGGAGCCGCCACCGCGGCGTTCGCGCAGACGCAAGCGGCGCCCGATCAGGCTGCATCGCAGTCAGCGCCCGGTAGCCGGCCGTTGAATCTCCCTGAAAATCCGCAGTTGTTCGGAACCAGCCTCCCCTCGGTCGTGAAGGCGACCGCCATCGTCAACGGCGAAATCATTACTCAATCGGACATTGACAGGCGCATAGCGCTGCTCGCGATGGCCAATGGCGGCAGTGTCCCCGCCGATCAGATGGACGCGCTGCGACAGCAAGTGCTCGGCAATTTGATCGACGAGACTCTCCAGATCCAGGCCGCGAAGGCCGACAAGATCGTCGTATCCGAGCGCGACATCGACCGAGCAATCCAGCGGATCTCTGAGGACAACAAGCAGACGCCTGAGCAGCTCGCCGAATATCTGAAAGCGAATGGCTCTTCCATCAAATCCGTCCGCCGGCAGATCGAGGGCGAGATCGCGTGGCGACGGCTACAGCAGTACAGGATCGAATCCAGCGTCAGCGTCGGCGAAGACGAGGTCCAGGCGGTTCTCGATCGGCTGAACGCCTCGAAGGGGACGGACGAGTACCGCGTCGGGGAAATCTATCTCTCTGCGCCTGGCGGCGACCTTTCCAGGGCGACCGCGATGGCTAACCAGATCATCGAGCAGCTGAAGCAGGGTGCCTCGTTCGGCGCGATTGCTCGCCAATATTCGGAGGCTTCGACGGCGGCAGTCGGCGGTGACCTCGGCTGGGTTCGCCCGGGTCAGCTTCCGCCGCAGCTGGCGGCGGTGGTCGAGACCTTGCAGCCGGGCCAGATCAGCACACCAATTCCGGTTCCGGGCGGAGTGTCCCTCGTCGCAATCCAGGACAAGCGCAAAGTGTTGGCACCGGATCCGCGGAATGCCGTCCTCAGCCTTAAACAGGTATCGGTGACTTTCCCCAAGGGGTCAGCCCGAGAGCAAGTGGAGCCGATTGTCGCTCGGTTTGCGCAGGCGGCGCAGAATATCGGCGGCTGCGGCGGAGCCGAGAAGATCGCCAGCGACTTCGGCGGTGAGGTGGTTTCGAGCGACGAAGTGAAGCTTCGCGACCTTCCGCCTGCCCTGCAGGAAATCATGCTCCCAATGCAGGTCGGCCAGGCGACGCAGCCGTTCGGCTCGATCGAGGAGGGCGTCCGAATCCTCGTGATTTGCGGCCGCGACGAAGTCGATCCGACCGCACCGACGTTTGACCAGGTCTACACGCAGCTAAACGAGGAGCGGATGAACCTTCGGGCCCGCCGCTACCTTCGCGACCTGCGGCGTGATGCGGTGATCGAATTCCGCTAAGGGCCCGCGGGTGACCCCGCCCCCTGCACCCCTCGCGGTCTCGCTTGGCGATCCGGCCGGAATCGGGCCGGAAGTTCTAGCGAAGTGCTGGGACAATCGCGGCCGGTTTGAACTTGCCCCTTTCGTGGCGATTGGCGACCCGAGGTCGCTTCGGGCGGTGTGGGACGGTCCGGTTGCAACGATCGACGATCCGCGCGAAGCCGATACGGCATTCGACGTCGGGTTGCCGCTGATCCCGGTCCCGTCGCCCGAGGAGGACAGGCCGGGGCATCCCAGCGTCGCCGGCGCCCATTGCTCGCTCGACGCGCTCGAGCTCGCCGTTGGCCTCGCCAGGTCTGGGTCGGCGGCGGCAGTGGTCACCGGGCCGGTGTCGAAGCAACAGCTTTATTCAATCGGATTCAGCCATCCCGGACAGACGGAATTCGTTGCCGAACGCTGCGGGATCGCCGCCGCGAACGTGGTGATGATGCTCGCCGGGCCGACTCTCAGGACGGTCCCGGTGACCACGCACATTCCGCTCCGCGATGCCCCCGACCTGCTGACGGTGAGCCTGATCGAATCGCGCGGCCGCACGACCTTGCGCGGACTGCAGCGCAATTTCGGGATAGCCGAGCCGCGGCTGGCGGTTACCGGGCTCAATCCCCACGCCGGTGAAGGCGGCTTACTCGGCAGAGCGGAGATCGAGGTCATCGAGCCCGCCATCGCCGCCCTTCGCGCCGAAGGCTGGCGGGTCAGCGGGCCGCACCCGGCCGATACCATGTTCCACGAGACCGTCCGCGCCCGCTACGACGCTGCGCTGTGCATGTACCACGACCAGGCGCTGATCCCGGTGAAGGCGCTGCATTTTGCCGATGCCGTCAATATTACCCTGGGCCTGCCGATAATCCGCACCGCCCCCGACCACGGCACGGCGTTCGACATCGCAGGCGAAGACCGCGCCGATCCGCGGCCGATGGCGGCGGCGCTCCGGCTGGCGGCGCAGGCCGCATTGAACCGATCCGCGGCGTGAGCTTGCCGCCGCAACCGCTTCGCGACGTCATCGCCAGGCACGGGCTTCAGGCGAGCAAGGCGCTCGGCCAGAACTTCATCCTCGATCGGCAGTTGCTCGCCAGGATTGCCGCCGTTCCCGGCAGTATCGCGGGTGACACGGTTTACGAAGTCGGACCTGGCCCGGGAGGACTCACTCGTGCGCTTCTGGAAGCCGGAGCGCGGGTCGTGGCCGTCGAGCGTGACCGCCGGTTCCTGCCGGCATTGTCCGAGCTCGCGGAGGATTTTCCGGGCTACCTCGAAATTGTCGAAGGCGATGCCTTGAAGCTCGACGAGGCGGCCCGGCTCGGCCGCGGCGCGCGAGTCGTGTCCAACCTGCCCTACAATGTGGGCACGGCGCTTCTGCTTCGCTGGCTTACCGTCGATTGGCCGCCGTGGTGGCGGTCGCTGACCCTGATGTTCCAGAAGGAAGTGGCGGAACGCATCGTCGCTCCTGCCGGAAGCGGGGCATATGGCCGCCTTTCGGTCCTGGCGCAGTGGCGGGCGGAGCCGAGGATCGCGATGCAGGTGAACCGGTCGGCATTCGTGCCGCCGCCCAAAGTCGCCTCGGCGGTCGTCCACATCACCCCGCGGGAGATGCCGTCCGGCGTCAATCCGGACCGGATCGGGCAATTGACGGAGGCGGCGTTCGGGCAACGCCGCAAGATGCTGAGATCGAGTCTGAGGAACGTGCCAGAGGCATTGGAAGCGCTCAACTCCCTGGGAATCGATCCGACACGCAGGGCGGAAACGCTGAAAGTCGGCGACTATGTCGCGCTGGCGCGCGCGCTCAGCTAGTTCTTTTCGGTCGAGTCCGGAGTGCTCGCCGACGCCACCGTCGGTCCCCGATTAATTGCGCGGGAAAGGGCCGCAACCTGGCGGCAATCGCCAGGACACAGCTTCTGCAGCTTGGCCAGATTCTCTCTGGCGCGCGGGATCGCGCCCAGCTCGACCATCGCCTCACCCTGGATTTCGATCGCATCGAGATCGTTCGGCTCAAGCTCCAGCGCTTCATTTGCGAGCCGGATCGCCTTGCCGAACACCTTTTGCTGCTTTGCGCCCCGAGCGAGATCGACGAACGCCGATCGGTTGCGCGGATCGACGGCAAGAGCAGTTTCAAGCAGGTCCGCGGCTTCGCTGAGCTTGCCCGCGGCCATCAACGATTCCGCCCGCTGCTGCAGCTCCACGGACACGGGAGCGATCTGGTTATCGGGACGTTGACCGATTACCGGGCTCGCGACGAGCGTCGCTGCGGCCCCAAGCGCCAGAAAACGAAGCGAAATCCGCATTACCTTCTCCATGGTCGCGCCTTAGCATGGCTTCCTTAGCCGCGCGATGAAAAATCCGTCCGTCGCGTCGTGCGCCGGAGTCAACAGGCGGCCACTGCCGTCCAAACGCCCGGCCGCGTCAAGAATATCCTGCGCGACCCAATCTGAACGTGAGCCTAAGAATTCCGCCACCTGCCCCGCGCCTTCCCGCGCCAGCAGCGAGCAGACCGCGTAGACGAGCGAACCGCCGGGCCGGACAAGCTCTGCCGCGATGCCGAGAAGACGCCCCTGGAGCGCAACGAGGCGGTCGAGCCGTTCGGAAGTAAGGCGCCAGCGCGCTTCCGGGTTGCGTCGCCATGTCCCGCTCCCGGAGCAGGGAGCATCGACAAGCACCACATCAGCGGCGGCCCGCCAGTCTTCGAGCTCCTGCAGCTCGCGAGGGGGGTTGAGCAGCCGACTCTCGATCGCGGTCCCTGCCCTTTCGGCGCGAGGCTGAAGCTTCGACAGGCGAGCGCGGTTCGAATCCGTTGCGAGGATTGTCACTCCGGGCGCGGCAGCGGCAATCGCCAGGGCCTTGCCCCCGGCTCCGGCGCAAAGGTCGAGGATGCGTTGGTCCGGCTTCGGATCGCAGGCGAGCGCGATCAGCTGGCTTCCCTCATCCTGAACTTCGACAAGGCCTTCGCGGTATGCCGTCGAATCGTCGATCCGGCTGTCGGGCGGAAGCCGCAATCCCCACGGGCTGAGCGGCGTCGGCCGAGCAACGGGAAACTCGGAGAGCATTGCCTCGCGCGTTGTTCGGGCGAGGTTGATCCGCAGGTCAAGCGGCGCCCGTTCGATCAGCGCCGGCCATTCGTCGCGTTTGACCCGTGGGGACAGCTCCGAAACCAGCCATTCGGGAACGATGCCCGCCGGGCTGGAAGGCTCGCCGTCGCACAGCGTCTGGGGGCCGCGAACTTGGCCGAACAGGTCGATAAGACCGGGATCCTCGGCGGCGAGGCCGAGGATCGCCGCTCGCCCGCTTTCCGGCCGCTCGGCGGTGCGCCGGATCGCACGGAAGGCGAGCTCCCGAACAGCCCGCCGGTCCTTCGAGCCGGCGTAGCGCCGGGTCTTGAAATAGCGGGTCACGATTGAATCGGCGGGAGGGCCGTCCTCGCGCGCGGACCCGATCACGATGTCGAGGATCTCAATCGCCGCCTGCAGTCGCGCCGCGGGCGTCATGCCTCACCGTGTCGGATAATTCGGTGCCTCGCGGGTGATCGATACATCGTGGACATGGCTTTCCGACAGACCGGCGTTGGTTATCCGAACGAACTTCGCTCGCTTCTGCAGATCGGCAATCGTCGCCGATCCGGTGTAGCCCATCGCCGCCTTCACTCCGCCGACCAGCTGATGGATAATCTCGCGAACCGGGCCCTTGTACGGCACCTGCCCTTCGATGCCCTCGGGAACGAGCTTGAGCTGGTCGGTGATGTCCTGCTGGAAATAGCGGTCAGCGGAACCGCGCGCCATTGCCCCGACCGATCCCATGCCGCGATAGGATTTGTAGGAACGGCCCTGGTAGAGAAATATCTCGCCGGGCGCTTCCTCGGTGCCGGCGAGAAGCGACCCGACCATCACCGCCGATGCCCCGGCTGCGAGCGCCTTTGCGATATCTCCGCTCGTTCGAATTCCGCCGTCGGCGATCACCGGCACACCCGCCTTTCTGGCAGCCGACGATGCCTCCATTACCGCGGTGAGCTGCGGAACTCCCACCCCGGCGACGATCCGGGTTGTGCATATGGAGCCGGGTCCGATCCCAACCTTGATTGCGTCGGCGCCCGAACCAGCCAGCGATTTCGCGGCCTCGGCGGTTGCAACGTTGCCGGCTATCACCTGGACCGAGTTGGACAGCGTCTTGACCCGTTCGACAGCGCGGCCGACGTCGACGTTATGGCCGTGCGCGGTATCGATGACGATGCAGTCACAGCCAGCCTCGATAAGCGCCTGCGACCGCTCGAATCCCTTGTCGCCGACGGTCGTCGCGGCAGCAATCCTAAGGCGGCCCTCGGCATCCTTGGTCGCGAGCGGCGCGGCCACGGCCTTCTCGATATCCTTGACGGTAATGAGACCGACGCAGCGGTCGTCCTCGTCGACGACGAGCAGCTTCTCGATCCGGCGCTGGTGCAGGATCCGGCGCGCCTCTTCCTGGCTGGTGCCGATCGCGACCTTGGCGAGATTTTCGCTGGTCATCAGCTCGGAGATCGGCTGTTTCGGGCTCTCGGCGAAGCGGACGTCGCGATTGGTGACGATTCCGACCAGCTTGCCGGACTTCTCGACCACCGGGATGCCACTGATCCGGTTCGTCTTCATCAGCTCCAGCGCCTCCGCAAGCGTCTGCTCGGGCCGCATCGTGATCGGGTTCACCACCATCCCGCTTTCGAAGCGCTTGACCGCTCGAACCGCCGCCGCCTGGTCCTCAACCGACAGATTGCGGTGAAGAACGCCGATACCTCCGAGCTGGGCGAGGGCGATTGCCATGTCGGCTTCGGTCACCGTGTCCATCGCCGACGAAAGAATCGGAATGTTGAGCGGGATTTCGCGCGTCAGGTTGGTTTTTGTGTCCGCCTGGCTTGGAAGCACGCTCGATTCGAGCGGCTGGAGAAGGACGTCGTCGAACGTCAGGCCCAGGGGAATGTCGGATGTCGGAATCGGGTCGGCCATATCGGCCCATGACAGAGCAGCCGCGATTCGCCAAGGGGCGAGCGCCTGATTCACTCCCTACAGGACGGCAAGATGCCGGTTGTCGAACGCGCCTTCATACTGCTTCGCAACTGCCACCTTGCGCTCGATCGAATCGATGACGGGGCCGGTAAAGTCGACTCCCGCAAGCTCTGAGCAGCTCTCTAGGTTGCCCGGCGAAAAGACATTTGCTTCCAGCACCTTGTCGCCGACGATATCGATTCCGACAAGGAACATCCCGTCGGCAATCAGCTTGGGCCGGATAAGCTCCGCAACTCGCAATTCCTTTTCACCGATCTCGACGGCTTCACGGGTCGCGCCGGCGTGAATGTTGGAGCGGATGTCCCCGGCGGCCGCGACACGGCGCAGGGCGGCATATTTGCCGTCGATCTGAAGCGGGTCGCCGTTCATCATGAACAGGCGAATATCGCCCTTCTTGGCCGCCGGGACGAACGCCTGGGCGATAATGTAGCCGTCGCGCCCGATCGCCTCGATCATCTGGTTGAGGTTGCCCTTCTCCTTCGGATCGACCTTGAACACCCCGGTTCCACCCGAACCCTGGAGGGGTTTAAGGATGATGTTCCCCTTATGCTGCTTGGCAAAGGCCTTGATGTCCTCGGCGTGCTTGGTGATCAGCGTTTCCGCTCGCGCCTGAGCCGGAAAGCTTTGGAAATACAGCTTGTTCACCGCCCGGCCGAGGCTGTCGGGATCGTTGAGGACGATGACTCCGCGCTTGGCCGCCTCGCGACCGAACAGGATCCCGGATTCCATCGCCCACGGGCGATCGAAATCGATCGACGGGTCGTTGCGAAGCATCAGGACGTCGATGTCGGTGACATCGATCCGGCGTATTTTGCAGTCTTCGCTGCTCTTCAGCGCTTTGAAGAAATCGCTTCGCGCCTTGTACTTGCGCTTGGGCACGAACCGCGCGTGGACCGACAAGCTGTCGTCGGAATTGAGCGCGAAATCGGACGGAGTGACGTAGCAGACGTCGTGGTCGCGCTTGACCGCGGCGTGAGCGAGTGTCGTCGTAGTGTAATTCTCATACTCACGCTCGATGTCATTGACGAAGAAAGCGATCAGCAAATCAGTCACTCCAGTTCAAGGATTCGATCTAACGCCCTGCCGCCGCCTAGCGCGGCGATGCGTAGCCGAACATCTTCGCGGGAAAGGAACTCGGGCTCGAATACAGGCGGATGCAGAAGCCCGCGCTGAAGCAGCTCCTCGACTGCATCGACGTGCTCCGGCGCGATTTTCCCGAGCCAGAACGCGTCCAGCGAAGAACCGGTTGCAACCCGGTCGACGATCTCGAGAAAGCCCTTGAGATAGATTGCATCCTTGGCCAGCCCGCCCGAGCGAAACACGCGGGCGGAGATGTCGAAGGCGCTGTTCCGGGTGAATCCGAATTCCTCGCGGAGCATTCGATAGACGTCGAGGAAATCGGCGCCGTGGAGCATCGAATCGACTGCGAGGACGCGCCCGGCGAGCAGGCGAAGCCGCGCAGGCGTCAGTCCGCCGACGGCCCATTCGGCAAAGACTCCGAGCCCCTCTTGGATGCCTTCGTAATGGGCAAGGCCGGTCCGGAAAATCGTCAGGCCTTGGGTCGCGCCGTTGAAATAGGTCAACAGGTGCACGCTGACCTCGTGCGAAAGGAGGGGGTCGAGGCGGTTCGCAGCGATTTTGGAATCGCTCGAGATCATCACGCGGTCGCCCGATACGAGGAGCCCTGAAACGTCGTCGCGGACTTCGACCCGCGCTTCGAAGCGGTTGTCGATCGACCGATAGCGCTCGACGAGTTCCACCGCTGCGGCGGCAACTTCACTCGCGTCGAAGCTGCCGTTCGCCGTCCGCTTCGGCTTCACCTGTTCGAGAATGGTTCGCGCAGTAGCAAGCAGCTCGTCCGTAACCGCGCCATAGAGGAGCATCGAGGCAGCCCGGAACGCTGGCGAGTTTCGGGTAGCGAGCATCGTCAGTTGCATGTCGATCTCGCGACGCTTCTCGCACAGCAATTGCTCTAGGAGCAGGTCTTCCAGGATTGACAGGTCGATGTCGTAGAGATCGCGCTTGACCAGGTCCGGGTCGACGGTCAGCGGCCGGTACCGGAACTCTGGCGTGCTTTGTTCGCCTTCGCCGAAGAACCGCTCCCGCACCTCGGCTGTGTTGATCGGCGAGATCGACAGCAGGAAATCGTAGCTTCGAGCAATTGCATCGAGCTTCTTGTCAGCCTTCAGAGCAGCCGTGAGAAACGCGCTTCGGCCGAGTGAGCGGAAGTGCCTGGGACGAGCGTCTGAGGCTTCCCCCATGAAGGCCGCAGCCGCGCATAGGATGCAGTCGATCAGCGCTGCGACAAGCTCGTGGCTAAGCTGCGGGTAAATCCTACCGTTCGGCGCTCGGTGGATTTGCGGAATTGTAAGCGACAGGCGCTGCGCTCCGTCCACTTCAAGCAATGGCGCGCCAAGATCGTCGGTCCTGACTTCCGCTTGGCGAAGCTCGATTTCCACGTCTTGCAGCGCACTGGTGACCGCTTCCAGTGCCGCCTGCGATGGCCTTTGCTTTGAAGCGGCGACGCCGACCTCGAATTTCGGAAGTTTCGGGGAATCTTCCTGTTGGGGCTCGAACGGAGCGTCGGAGAGCTCGACCAGCAACACCGGCCCGACCTCATCGCTGAGCCTCTCGACGAGTAGCCCGAGCGCGCTCTCGGCCTCGGCGTCGTCTTCGGGCGACCAAATCAAATAGGCGGGGCTGTTGAGCGCGATCTTTCGTCCGATGCTCTGCTCGGGGCTACCGGAGCGATGGACCAACAAGAACGGAAGCCAGCGGTCGAGGTGGATTCGCCCGCTCGTCGCAAACGTCTCCCGAAGCTCGCCGCGAGGACCAAACCGCAGTTCGTCGAAGCTTGATGCGAGCTTTAGCCGCGGTCGAGCATTCATTGCAGAAGCTCCTCGCATTTCGACGCCATGAAGCCGACGAACCGCCGCATAGCAGCGAGCTCCGCCTGGTCGGGCACTCCGCTCCACTCGTCCATGAAGAATTTCTTGAACTCGAGTGCGATCGCGCAGCCGCGGAGCGGGTAGCGCTCGTGAATGAAGCGCGTCTGGTACCCTCTGCCCTCGAAAGCGACATTTTCCCGCACGTCGAGCTTTCGGCCGTTGAAATTGAAGCCGCGAAGCGCCTCGATCAGCGGGTCGAGAAGGAATCCCCAATGGTCGCGCGGCATCGAAAAAGTGCCGATGTTGATGTCCGGCGCTTCCTCAACCGGAGTTGCGGGCGAATCCGGACCCTGGCGCCGGTGATTGTAGCTGTGGACGTCAATCAGAACGAACCGTTCGTGGCGACCGGCGACACCGTCGAGAAGCTGCTCGAGCATCCGGAAGTAGCGTGAGTGGATGTCGAGCGAACGTTGGACGAAGTCCGCGTCGGGCTGCGTCTTCCACACCTCCAGTCCCCAGGACTCTTCCGGTCTCAGGTAAAGCGCTCCTTCGGGCGGTCGGTTGAGGTCGAACTCGAAACGGGACCG
>DATAKH010000110.1:0-10769 GCA_036261735.1 Sphingomicrobium sp. | reverse complement strand
GCAATCTCGTCCTCGGTGTTGGTGATCGGCACTCGGGCCGAAAAATCCCCCTCCTCGATTCGCCCCGCGGCATCGGCGAGCTGCCCGACAGGGCGGACGAGGCGGTCGGCGAGGCGAAGGGCTGCAAAGATCGCAAGCGCGACGATGATCAGCGACCCGAACAACAGCGCCGCGTTGAATCGAAGCTGGTTGAGCCACGACCCTTTCACGAGCGCATGATAATCGGCGAGGACTCGGTTCGCCCGGGCAATCTGCGAGGCGATTTCCGGGTCAATGTACCGGGCCACGTAGAGATAGGTGGATTCGTCGACAGGGATCGGAGTCAGCAGTGCAATTCTGTTCGGCGCTTCGATTCCGGCGACCTCTCCCGCGTTTAGCTCGAGCGCGGCGACCTTGATCTTATCCGGGACGATCATCCCTTCATATGCGTTGACCAGTGCCAGCGTGCGCACATTGCCGTCGTCGCCGACGGTGAGAACCGCGGCTTCGTTGAGGCTTCGCCGGTAGGTCTGGTAGGCGACGCCCTCCTGGAATTTCGGGTCGTCGAGCGGGAATTCGCCCACGTAGGTCGCAAGGTCGCCGGCCATCGTCGTCGCCTCGACCCCGACTCTGGAGAATTCGAAGCGGTAAGTGCTCTGCGCGACTTCGGTGGTGTTCTCCAGCAATCCCCGGGCGCGATCGGAGAACCAGAAGTCGAGACCGCTCTGGAACAGCACCGATGCGAAGATCGCGACGAGGACGGTAGGGACGGCTGCGATGACCGAGAAGAGGGCCACGAGGCGCGTGTGGAGACGGCCAGTGCCGAGCCCTCCCCTCTCCGCTCGACGCATCGCGATCCGCCTGGAAAACAGGACCATCAGCGCGATTGCCGGAATCAGGTTGGCAACCAGCAGCATCGCCACCAGCGGCGGGGAGAGCAGCGCCGCCGACTGCGGTTCCTGCCGAAGCAGAAGGAAGCTGGCTCCGGCAGCGACAAGGAAGGCAATCGCCGCGCCCGCCTCGGCATAACGGTACAAGCGCCCGTTGAGGCGTTCGCGCTCGAGCCAACTGGTCTTCGCTGGAGTCAAATCCGATTCGGCTGCGGGGGCATCCATTCCCTCTGCCGTAGCACGCACCGTTGCAGAAACAACACAGTTATCGAGCCTTGCGCTGCAGGGCTGCGTATTGCCGGCGAGGCCGCGCCGCCGGACTGCGCGGTCCGGCCGGCCGTTGCGGAAGCCGTTGAGCTAGAACGGCCGGAAGATATTGAACAGCGGGATGGTCCGAAGGAGATTTTCCTGCATTTCCTTCAGGTTCGAGCCGTCCACGATGACGATGTCGCCGGAATAGATTGAGGGATCGTCCATCTCGCCACGCTGGATGCTCAGCAGATCGAATGCCGCGGCCTGTCGCTTGCCGTCGATGGTCCTGAAAATCGCAACTCGGCGCATGTTCGCAAGCTTGGGGTCGGCGCCCCCGGCCAAGGCGATTGCCTGCATCAAAGTCATCCGGCCGATGACTGGGAATGCGCCGCCCTTCCTCACCGCTCCGTCAACCGTCACCAGTCGCCCGTTCGACGATTTGACGGCGACGCTGATGTCGGGATTTTCGAGATATTTTTCGCTGTACTTGCGGGTCAGCGCCTGATCGAACTCGACGGGGCTCTTGTCGAGCGCGGATACGTCTCCAACCAGCGGCATGGCGACATTGCCCAGCAGGTCGACCTGATACTCGCCTGTCAGGTCAGGCATTCCGAACACCCGTATCGAAAGCGTATCCATGGGAGCGATCTTGTAATCCTTTGGAAGCGCAAGGGACGAAAGCGGGTCCGGCGCTCCGAAGTCGCTGACGTTGTACGGGATCGAGCCGCCGCGGCGGTCGGTGCATCCACCGATCGCCAAAGAACACGCGACTGCGACAAGGCAAAGCATGTTGCGTATGCGTGATCCGGGCCCGTAACCGATCATGAATTCATCCCTCCAGAAATCTTCGGTAACTCAACTAACCCACTTGTCCGGCAAGCGAAAGCCGTTCGTTTCATGCGCTAATCGATGAGGACCGGGCTGGCTGCCCGGCGGGAGTCTGGATGAACCAGCGGCGCGGCCCTTCGATCGCCAGCGCAGTCAGCGTGCCAGTGCAAAAGGCGCCGGTGTCGATCCCGATGCGGTTCGGCGCGACATCGACTTCGTTGGTAATCGTGTGGCCGTGAACGACGATGAAGCCGTGATCGGTGGAATCTTCCAGGAACGGAGCCCTGATCCAGCGCAGGTCCGACTGGCTCTGTTCGGAAATTTCCACTCCGGGCCGGATTCCGGCGTGGACGAACAAATAGTCGCCAAAGGAGATGCTGTCGGCAAAGCTGTTCAGGAACTGGACGTGCCTGGCGGGAATTGCGCCGCGAAGTCGCGACAACATCTCCTCATCCGGGAGCTTGGCGATCTCGCGCGGCTCGAGGCCATAGCTTCGCAGGGTTTCGGCTCCGCCGAAGCGAAGCCAGCTCGCGAGCATGTCGGTTTCGCCTTCCAGGACCCGCAGCATCACTTCTTCATGGTTGCCCATGACGAAATGCGCGCTCGCGCCCCGCGGCGAATAGGTGCGAAGCCGCTCCACGACCTGTGCGGAGGCGGGCCCGCGATCGATGATGTCTCCGAGGAAGATGATGCTCGTCTTGGGCTTCGGATTCTCGTCAATTTCCGCCTGGATCCGAGCAAGCAGGTCCTCGAGGAGATCGAGGCAGCCGTGAACGTCGCCGATCGCAAAGGCGCGCCGGCCCCGCGGCCCGGCGATCCGGTTTTTTCGTGAAAGAAACTTCGTCCTGATCATTCAGCAGCAGATCCCATCAACGCCTGACGCCATATGCGACCGTCCCCTGCTTCTCCAGCAGAGTTGCAAGGAAGCCGATACAACGAACTTCGGTCCGAATCGGATTGTTCGGATGTAGCAATTGAACAACAGATTCACTTCTAACCTCGCCGCGCCGGCGCAAATCCCGACCATCGGAACGTCCGCCGCGCTACTCTGGCGACGCGGCTGAGCTTGGCGTCGTGAAGCGCATTCACCCAAAGCCGCCATATCCGGCACGTTGCAAGCGCCATTCTCCTGCGAACCAAAATACCCGGCAAATAAAACCACTTAGCCTTAGACGATAAAAGGCCGCAGGCCGGCTTGCCTAAGTCCGTTATCGGCGCCGGGGCAAATAGTGAGCTGCGATTACAGCCGTTCGGCGCTGCCGGAATCAATCAATTTTGGCGTTATCGCAAATTGTGTTTTGCGTTCTCTCCATTTTGGTGGCAAAAGCCACCGTTCTGGAAAAACGGGAGTGGCGAATGACGTGGGCGATCCGTAGTTGTGCACTGGCTGCAGGGGCAGCTGCTTTACTCTCGACCCAAGCTGTTTATGCGGCTCCTGTGTCGAGTCACTCGACGGGCGTTGATCCGCTTGTTTCACTGAGCGTGCTCGGCACGAGCCAGTCGCGAGGGGCGGTTTGCTCGGGCGCGACCTTCGGCGCGAAAGCCGCTGCAAGCACGGCGTGCGGGATTCCCGTGACTGCCGCTGCTGCGGCCGCTGCGGCTGCCGCGGCTCAGGATTATCCGAACGATCCGAAGCCGATCGGCGTCCTGCCGCTGATAATCGGCCTGGTCGTTATCGGCGGGCTCATCGCTCTCATTCTCTCGAGCGGCGGGGATTCGCAGGGCAACCTTACTCCGGTTAGCCCGGACTAAGTCGCATACCAGCCATAATAAAAGGGCGGCCTCGCGGCCGCCCTTTTTCTTTGCGCGTTAGCCGCGCTCGCCGGCGCCCTGCTGCACTGGCGGGTTGGTCGATTGTGGCATGAAGGTCGAGACTTGCTGGCACGAGCTAGTCAGCGCGACTTGCCGGCCGGCCTGGAATGGCTGCGAATATGGCCAGCATTCCTGGCCACCGCTGGCGCTCACGCACAGCATGTTGTTTGCTGTCGACCATGTCCCCGGAACCGTCGTTCCGTCGGGCGTGGTGATCGAAACCGTTCCGTCGGGCGAGAAATAGACGCTGTTCATTACGCCGTTCGTCTGAACCTGCACCGTCTGTCCGGCGATCTCGGATCCGGGAGTCCAGACTGGCTGTGCGGAAACGGCAGCGATCGGCAAGCTGACTCCCGCCCCCAATAACGCAGCTCTCAACAGCAGTGATTTGGCCATCGCGTGCACTCCTTCCGGCTGGCTAGAGACTCGACAACAATTCATCGCGGACATGGTTTCCACCGACTTGAAGCTTTTCCGATGAATGCCGCCGTGACCGAGAGAAACGGCGAATGGGGAAGCGCGGAAAACCGCAACTTCCGCCCGTCAAAAAAAACAGGCGCAACCGATTGCCTGATGCGGCGTTACATCCATTCTGGAGCGATTTAGTGCCATATCCGCAGAACGGGGAAGATCGATGACGTCCAAGATCCGAACGGCAATTTTAGCTACTGGTTTGGCCGCAATGGTTTCCAGCCAGGCTGTGTATGCTGCGCCCACTGTTACCAGGGCAACGCTCGATCCGCTGGTTTCTCTGAGCGCGCTTGGAAGCTCCTCCTCGCGAACCGCCCTTTGCGCAAGTACGGCTGCTGCCGCTGCAGCCGCGGCAAAGTCCATGACGACGACCGCAGCGGCGGCCGCCGCTCAAGCGCCGGCGCCGGGATGCTTGTTTCCGGTCGTAACGACGCCGCCCCCGGTCGTGACCGAGGTCGCACCGCCGGTCGTGACTACCGCAGAAACCGGGAAGTCGATCGGCATGCTGCCGCTCCTGCTCGGGCTCGCGGCCATTGCGGGCCTTGCAGCACTTCTCCTGCTCAATGACGATGACGACGATGGAGTGCTGGTCCCCGTCACTCCGGCGTGATCGCTGAACCTGTCGGATGACTAGGGCGGCCCCAGCGCCGCCCTTTTCATTTTTGGCCGCCGCGGTTCGATCAGCTCGGCGCGACCAGCGCGAAATGCGGAATGTCGACGTCGAAGACATCGCCCGCCTCGTCGACCATCCGATAGGTCCCGCTCATTTCTCCGCTTGGGGTGTCGAGGGGGCAGCCGGAAACATAATCGAAGCTGCCGCCCGGTGCGATCAATGGCGTTTCGCCCACTACGCCTTCGCCATGGACCTCGTGCGCAGTTCCACGGCCGTCGACGATCCGCCAGCTGCGCGACAACAGCTGGACCGACACGGCCGAGCCGTTCTCGATTCGGATATGGTACGACCAGAACCAGCGGTTCAATGCCGGGTTCGACTGTTCCGCAAGATAGCTGACCGCAACCCTGACGCTGATGTCGCGAGTGACTGCGAGTTTGGGGAACAGTACCGAGAGCACGTCGGACGAAACCATCGCCTGCGAGACTAGGAGGCGCCGCTCAGTCAGACAAGCGCCCTTCGCATCCGCTCGACAAGCCGGCCGCGGCTGTCGCGAAGCGACGGTGCCGATCCGGGAAGCACGTCGCGGAAGAGCCGGTCACCCGACGACCGCAACGCTTCGAACAGGTCAGTCGAATCCACTTCGCCGCTGCCGTAGCCAAGTTCGGCGATCAGCAGGGATTCGAAGCGCGCCAGCCCCCTTCCCCACCCGCTTGCCGAAGGGGCGGACTCAACGGCATCGAGAAGCCCCGACAGTGCGGCGTGAATGTGCGGATAGGGCTGTCGCTCGGGAAGCGCCGAGGCGACCAGGGCCGTTGCCCATTCGATCGCACTCGACGGCAAGGGCTCGCCAAGAATCGGTCCGCGACTGCGCGACAATTCGATCGAAGCTTGCGGAAGCTGGCTTTCCGTTCGCGATCGAACCTGGACCGCGACAACATTGCCCGGGATAAGCACCGGGCGCATCCGCCTGCCGCGACCGCCGCGGACGTAGGCAGCGAAGAGCCCATGGTCAGGCGTCAGCATCCGAACGATGGCGCCATGTTCGCCGTGGTGGAGAACTGCGCAGACAATCGCCTCGGTTTCGAACTGCATCGTCAGCCGCGCGGATGGAAATGGTCGTAGACCTGGCGGGCGATCGCTTTCGATATTCCCGGTGCCCGCTCGAGATCCTCCAGCGCTGCGCCCTTAACCGCCCGCGCCGTGCCGAAGTGCATCAGCAACGCCCGCTTTCTGCTCGGGCCGATCCCCGGGACCTCGTCGAGCGTCGACGTGGTAAAGTTCTTCGACCGTTTCTGGCGATGCGTGCCGATGGCGAATCGGTGGGCTTCGTCGCGCAGCCGCTGAAGGTAGAAGAGCAATGCCGAGTTGGGCGGGAGAGTTAGCTCGCGGCCGCCGGGGAGGTGGAAGGTTTCGCGCCCGGCATTGCGGTCGGGCCCCTTCGACACCGCGACGATGGGGACGTCGTGGACGCCCATGTCCTCCATGACGTCACACACCGCTGACAGCTGTCCCTTGCCCCCGTCGATGAGCAACAGGTCGGGCCAGTTGCCGCTGCTTCGCTCCGGATCCTCCCGTTCCAGCCGGGCGAAGCGCCGCTCGAGCACCTCCCGCATCATCGCGAAATCGTCGCCGGGGCGGGTCTCGGGGCGCTTGATGTTGAACTTGCGATAATTGTTCTTCCGGAAGCCTTCCGGCCCCGCGACGATCATCGCGCCGGTCGCGTTCGTCCCCATGATGTGGCTATTGTCATAGACCTCGATCCGCTTTGGCAATTCGGCGAGTTCGAACGTGTCAGTCAGCTCGCGAAGCACCTTCGTCTGGCTGGCGGTCTCTGCCCGACGCCGTTCCAGCGCTTCCTCGGCGTTGCGCCGGGCCTGCTCCACGAGCTTTGCCCTCGAGCCGCGCTTCGGCTGCTCGATCGCAACCTTTCCCCCTCGCCTTTCACAAAGCGCCTCTTCGAGAAGCTCCCGGTCACCTATCGCGCGGTCGAGCAGAATCCGCCTGGGAGGCGGAACCTCCTCGTAGAATTGCATCAGGAACGCCGACAGGACCTCGGCTTCAGGTATGTCGGCGGTGTGCGCCGGGAAAAAGGCACGATGTCCCCAATTCTGCCCCCCCCTGATGAAAAAGGCCTGGATGCACATGGCGCCCGCCTTGCACGCCAGCGCGAAGACGTCGGCATCGCCAAGGCCTTCGGAATGGACGGTCTGCGACCCCTGGATATAGGTGAGCGCGCGGAGCCGGTCGCGATAGACCGCGGCAAGCTCATAGTCCTGCTTCTCGGCCGCTTCCGCCATTTGCCGGCCGAGGCGTTCCTGGACGCCGGTCGAGCGGCCGGCGAGGAAGGCCTTCGCGTCCTTCACCAGCTCGGCATAATCGGATTCGCTGATCCGGCCGACGCACGGAGCCGAGCAGCGGCGAATCTGATAGAGCAGGCAGGGCCGCGAACGGGTTTCGAAAAAGCTGTCAGAACAGCTTCTTAGAAGGAAGAGCTTCTGAAGGGCGTTAAGTGTTCTGGTAACCGAGCCGGCGCTCGCGAACGGCCCGAAATATTGCCCCTTCGCGCGCCGCGCGCCCCTGTGTTTCTGGACTCGGGGGAACGGGTGGTCCTCGCGGAGCAGGATGAACGGGAAGCTTTTGTCGTCTCGAAGGAGCACATTGTAAGCCGGCCGGAAGCGCTTGATGAGCTGCGCCTCGAGCAGCAGGGCCTCCGCCTCGGTCCTGGTGGTGACGATCGTCAGCGAGCGGGTCTGCGAAACCATCCGCTGAAGCCGCTTCGGAAGCTTCGCCACCTGGGTATAGCTGGTGACCCGGTTCTTCAGCACCCGCGCCTTGCCGACGTAGAGCACGTCGCCTCGGGCATCCTGCATTCGATACACGCCGGGACGCCGCGGAAGAGTCCTCAGGACCTCGCGGATCGCCGCAACGCCTGCTTCGAGATCAGGCTTGTCGGCGCCGCGCACGGCGTAAGTAGCCTGCTCTTCGTTGAAGCGCTCGGCGGCTCGCGGATGGTCGGGACGGTCGGCCTTGCTCACGCCCTCGATCTAGTGTCGCAGCGCCGAAGTGACGAGCGCTATTGCGCCGATTTCTCCAACCCTTCGAGGGAAAGGCGCCGGCCCGGTGCGAACGCGAGGGCCTTTCGGAAGGCAGCCGCCGCTTCCTCCTTGCGACCAAGTTCGAGCAAGACGTCGCCGAGAAGCTCGTAGCTCGGCTTTCGGATCGCGGGCGGCCCGAACACCGGGGGCAAGTCCATCTCGGCCGCCGCCGCGGCGCGCAACATGCGCAACCCGGACTCCGGATCGCCGCCCGACAGGGCAGCTATCGCTTCGCCCTGGGCCACTGCAGCTTTTATCCAGGGTGTGATCTCGTCAGTTCCAGCGGACATCTGTTGAATCTGGGCGATTGTACCTGCTGCCTCGGTCCTGAGCGCAGCGAGAGCAGCTGCAGATTGCGCCGCATTGCCCCGCGACGCCAGCATCCGGGCATTGGCGAAGTCGAAGCGCGTCTTGACGTAAAAGGGCAGCGAAAAATCCAGCGGCTCAAGCCAAGTTCCGGTTTCGATTCCGTAGCGCAGTGCCATGTCCCCATAGCTGGACGCAGCGCTCGGAAATCCTTTCTTCCCGCTCGCCTTGAACCCGGCCAATTCGGCTTCGGCCTGCGCGCGGCATCCGTCGATGACTGGCCGGGCGTCTTTTTCCTGCTGAAGGCGGGCGTAGACGAGCCATTCGTTATAGTGGCCGCAATAGTGCGGGCCTTGGTTCTTCGCTGCCCGTTCGCGGTTGGTAACCGCAGTCGCGAGCGTGTTGGCGCGCTCGCTATCCGCCCACATCCCCAGGCCGTTGTAGATGTGGCTGACCATATGCTGGGCGTGTCCGGCATCGGGCGCGATCACCGCATAGGATCGCGCCATCCGAAGGCCCAATGGCGCGTGGACGGAATCGTCGTAGCTGTGAATGAGGTAATGGAGGATGCCGGGATGGCGAGGATGGGTGATATACCCCTCCTCGAGGATCGCCGCCGCCTGCATGTAGGTCGGAATTTGCCGCCCGCCATGCGAAGAGCCGAGAGTCGCAAGACCGGTGAAAGCTCTGGCATCCACGTCGCCCGGGTCGCTCGCCAGGATTTCCTGCATCCTGGCGAGATAGGCGAGATCCCGTTGCGGCTTGGTGCCGTCGCCATAAAGAGCCTCGACCGCGCCAAGCCAGGCCTTTTCGCGTGAGTCGCGCGCCTTGGCCGCCCGGATTTCAGGAGTAGCGCCGAGCCTGGCAAGCACGGCCAGAGCCGCATCGCGGTCCTGCTCGTCCCACAACGGATGGTTGTAGGTCATCGCCTCGCCCCAGTAAGCCATGACGTTGGCGGGGTCTGCCTGCTGCGCCTTGCGAAAGGCTTCGGCAGCCGAAGCATATTCGAAGTTGTGAAGCTGAAAGAGGCCGTATTTATACGGATCGGAGGATTTTGGCGACTGTTGAGCGGCGCTCGTGCCGTGGGAATGCTGAGCACCAGCAGGCAGCGCCAGGCAAGCCAGCACTGTCGCGAACGCCAATTTCTTTTGATTCATCATCTCACCCCCGTTCGACGACCGGAGCGAGCTTAGGCGGAACGGCCCGCCATCGGCAAATCAGGCCGCGGCCTTCGCCTGTTCCTCCTCTGCGAGCATCCATTCGACCGCCGCGCGGGCGTGAATCGCAGTCGTATCGTAGACCGGCACGACATTCGCCCTGGAATCTACGGCAAGCACAAGCTCCGTGCAGCCGAGCACGACCGCGTGCACCTTCTGCCGGGCAAGGGCCGCGATCAGTGTTTTGAGCGTGCGCTGGCTGTCCCGGACGACCCTGCCGGCCGCCAATTCCTCGAAGATGATCCGGTCGACCTCGGCCATCGATTTATCGTCGACTGGAACGAGGGTGATCCCGCGCGATTCGAGGCGGGAGCGGACGTGAGGCTCGGTCATCGTGAAACGCGTGCCGAGCAATGCGACCCGCTTGCGGTCGTCGGCCAGCAGCGCCTCGGCCGTGGCGTCGCCGATATGGAGGACAGGCGGCCGAACCGCGGCGGCGGCGGCATTGTAGACCTTGTGGCCGGTGTTGGACGCAATCAGCAAACCGTCGCAGCCCGACTTGACCAGCCTTTTCGCTGCGTCGGTGACGATTGCCGCAACGCCATCCCAGTCGCCCGAGAGCTCCAATTCGGCGACCGGCGCGAGGTCGAGGCTTTCGATTGCGATCCGAGCACTGTGCAGTCCGCCGAGGCGCTTTGCGACGCCGCGGTTGATATGCTCATAGTAAAGAGCTGTAGAGGCCCAGCTGGTGCCGCCCACGATTCCGAGTTTGCGCAATTCAGCCTCCCCTCCGGCAACACCCCAACCGGGCGACCGGCTGGGGGCTTGAACCCAGATGCATTTTTTCAACGCTGAGCCAGCAATCGACTCAGCGCCGCCGAACCTTCGGCCAATTCGCTTTTGCGGGCAAGCGGCCCCACTGCGGAAAATTGTGGGCGGATTGACGTCATTCAGCCGGCGCGGGAAAGCGTCGCGGTGGAAACTCAATCCGCAAGCGCAGTCCTGCTGGTCCGCCCCGCCGCATTCGGTTTCAACGACGAGGCGGCGGAATCGAACGTGTTCGCCCATGCCTCAGCCGATCCGCAGTTCGCGGCCCGGGCGCTGTCGGAATTCGAAATGCTTGCGGACCGGCTGGCCGGCGCCGGGGTCGAGGTCGCAGTGCTCGACGATACGCCCTCGCCTGCCAAGCCCGACGCGCTGTTCCCGAACAACTGGCTCTCTTTCCACTGCGACGGCACCATGGTTCTGTATCCGATGGCGACGGCGCCGCGACGGCTGGAACGAAGGGCCACCGAGGTAGGCGAGCTGCTTGAAGGACGCGGGTTCGAAGTGCGCCGAATCGTCGAGCTGAGCGGCTACGAGG
>DATAKH010000099.1:0-3799 GCA_036261735.1 Sphingomicrobium sp. | reverse complement strand
AGGTCCTCGATTGCGCCCAGCAGTAGGCGGGCCTGCGCGACGATGTCGCTTGCACGCTCGCGGAAGCGGCTTTCCGCCGGGCCGAGATATTCGCCTGTGATGATTTCGGCGAAACCAATGATCGCGTTAAGCGGGGTCTTGATCTCGTGGGCGAGCTCACGCAGCGAATCCGGGTCACTCGCCAACCCGCCGGCGGCGGAGGACTGGCTTCCGGAACGACGTTCGGCGATCCCCCGGTAGCCCGCAAAACGGCCATTCGAGCGTTCGAAGGCGGGAATTCCACTGATGTTCCAGAGCCCTCCGATGGCGGCGTCTCCGGGAAGCTCGAGAACCCCGTCGTGGAATGGCGCGCGGGATGCAAAGGCCCGTTCGACGTTGCTGTCGACACCGTGACCCGCTGATCGCCGGGCAATGGTGGCGCCAACCAGCGCTCCCCTGGGTGCGCCCTCGACCCAGTCGATTTCGCCCGCTTCGTTGCATTCCCAGCGGAAGGCACTGGGCTGGCGGGCGCCGGGTTCCTCTCCCGAAGGGCTTTCGCTGGCCTCTCGTGCCTGGCGAAGGCGCTCGATCCGGGCAACGACATCGCTGATCGAGGGGATCGGCGCCGAACCGCCGCCCTCTTTCGCGGCGGTCGCGAGCGGCTCACGCGACTCCTCCGAGCGCATGGCTGCGATGAAGTCCCTGCACTCCGCACTCGCGCCCGTCGCAACGCTTTTCCATTCCGACGCAGTCAGCCGGGCGCTCGCGAGCACCGGAGCTGCGACGCCGAGCCGATCGGCCGCAAAGGTCGCGACCAACTCCGAGGGCATTGGGAGAGCGGCGATCGCGAGCGCTGCAGCGACACGGACTCGCTCCTCGACAGAGGCCGAGGTTGCGCGGATCTGTTGGATTGCTTTGGATACGAGCTCGCCGTCGCTATCGGGCGGGGCGCGCGCAACGAGTTCGACCAGCTGGCGCCAGCGTACCGCGCGGTCGTGCCTCGACGCTGCCGGCTGCGCCAGCACCGTCCTCAGGCGATCGTCGAATCGCACCGGCAATACTCGCGCAACTGTTGCACCCAATACCTCCAGCGACCGCTCTATCCTGCGTCGGTCTCCAGGGAAGTTATCAGCTATTAACCATCCCGAAACGGGACAGAGATAACTGGGGTTTAACAGATGGGGAGCCGCCGCGGCGGGCGGCTCCCGAGATTGGGCGTCAGGCTTTGGTCTTGATGTAGATCAGCCAGTATCTGGCGAGATCGGCCTTCGTGCCGCCGACCTTCTCAAGGGCGGCGATTGCACCGGCCTTGTCGCCCGAGCGGGCGAGCGCCATTCCGATGTGGAGGTTGATCGCGTCGGGGTCGGCTCCCGGCATCGCCAGCGCCGAGCGATAGATTTCGATCGCCTTCGGATAGTCGCCATAACCGTACCACGCGTCACCGAGGTTCATGGTCTGGCGGGCAGTCGAGCCCGCCTCCGGCGCGGTCGGGAGGCTCGCCCGGTCACCCTTCGCCTTCTGCGTCGCGCTTGCATACAGCTCGGCAAAGGTGGGATCGCTTCGCTCGATCGCGTTGGCGGCGAACCCCTGCTCAAGGACGGCCTTGGCTTCGCCCGAAAGGCCCTTGCGAATGGCGATGTCCGCAAAGCCGGCATAATCGCGCGATTCGAGCACATTTGCCGCCTGCCTCAGGCGAAGCAGCTCGAGCAGCCGGTCCTCGTCCAGATTTGAGAATTGCTCATAAATTCCGAGCGCATCGTGCCAGGAGGTGGCATTCGGATAGGCCTCGAGCCATTCGCGGCTGGCCGTAACCGCCAGAGGATCCTTCGCCTTGTAGGCGATTGCGACCGCCCGCCTGTACCAATTCTCGTCAGCTTTGGCGCCGCTGGCTGCCTTAAGGGCAATGCCCTTGCGCAACAGCGCAATCGCTTCCTTGGTCTGCCCGTCTGCCACATTCGCCTCGGCAAGGCCGGCCATTGCTTCGACGCTATTGGGATTGTGCTGTAGCGCCTGCCGATAGGCCTGCTCAGCTCGATCCTTCTGCTTCAGACCCTCGTAGGTCGCAGCAAGGTTGATGTAGAGCCCGAACTTTTCTTCCTCGGCCACGTCGCCCGACGCAAGGACCGCCTCCAGGCCGGACGCGATAGCGGTATCGTTCTTGGCGTCGGCCGCTGCCTTGAGCTGGAGAGTCGCGACCGCATAGCGATCGCCCGGAGTCTTAGCGACGGCGCGGGCTGCCTCGAGCGCCGCGGGGATCGTCGCCGAATCCTTTGCCTCGACTGCTTTTTGAAGCGCCGTGATCGCCTTTGCGGCGCCGGAGGAAACCTTCGGCGAATGGACCTTGAGCGCGTTTGGATTTTGCGGCTTCGGTGCCTGCTGCGCCGACGAAGCAACTTGCCGCTGAGCAGGTTCCTGGCCGTATGACTGAGCGCTTGCCGGCGCTGCGATGAGCGCGGTCGCTGACGCAAGCACTGCCACTAGGGTCGTCGTCGATTTCATGTAATTCTCCTCTGCCGGCGCCTGGCCGGGCCGGCGATTGAACCGGGAATGAAAATCCGCGGCGGACATAGTCGCGCGCAAGCGGATCGCCAACCCGGTAGCCTAACCGCAATGAATACCCTTTGAACGCGGACGTGCTCGAGCGTCGCTGCGCCACGCGCGCGTATACGCGTGCGCGCGGGGTGGCGCGTGAGTTCACTATCGGCTAGGTCATCCTATCTGGGGGGCAGGCGCCGTTCGTGCGCATTGTTCCCCATGTAACCAACGCTTTCACAGATAGGACATTGTCTTGGCCACCGAACCGCCGGCCGACGAAGAGCGCAGCCCGAGCGACCCCAGCGACATCGCCCCGATCTCAATCGTCGAGGAAATGAAGACGAGCTACCTCGATTACGCGATGAGCGTGATCGTCAGCCGGGCGCTCCCAGACGTTCGCGACGGTTTGAAGCCGGTTCATCGCCGGATCCTCTACGCCTGCCAGGAGGCCGGCTATGTGGCCGGCCGGCCGTATCGTAAGTGCAGCCGGATCGTCGGTGACGTGATGGGTAAATATCACCCGCACGGCGACCAGGCGATCTACGACGCGCTGGCGCGGATGGTCCAGCCGTGGTCGATGCGGGTGCCGCTGGTCGACGGCCAGGGCAATTTCGGTTCGATGGACCCCGATCCGCCCGCGGCTATGCGGTACACCGAGGCGAGGCTCGCGAAGGTCGCCAATTTCCTACTGTCCGATTTCGACAAGGACACGGTCGACTTCCAGCCCAACTACGATGCCAGCGAGCGCGAGCCACAGGTGCTTCCCGCGCGCTTCCCGAACCTGCTGGTCAACGGCGCGGGCGGAATCGCGGTCGGGATGGCGACCAACATCCCGCCGCACAATCTGGGAGAAGTGCTGGCCGCCTGCCGCGCCTACATGGACGACCCGGCGATCACCTCGGAAGGGCTGATGGAGCATGTGAAGGGACCGGACTTCCCGACCGGGCCCTTCATCCTCGGCCAGTCCGGCATCCATTCGGCCTACACCACCGGCCGCGGATCGATCATGATGCGTGCCCGCCACACGATCGAGGAGGGCAGGGGCGACCGCCAATCGATCGTGCTGACCGCGATTCCCTTCCAGGTCGGCAAGTCGGGGCTGGTCGAGAAGATCGCCGAAGCTGCCAAGGACAAAAGGATCGAAGGCGTCGCCGACATCCGCGACGAATCCAACCGCGAAGGCGTTCGGATCGTCATCGACCTCAAGCGCGACGCAACGCCTGAGGTCGTCCTCAACCAGCTGTGGCGACACACGCCTGCGCAATCCTCGTTCCCCGCCAACATG
>DATAKH010000090.1:0-5817 GCA_036261735.1 Sphingomicrobium sp. | reverse complement strand
ACGGTGCTCGACATCCTGTAGCACGCGCTGGTCCGGTGGCTCGCGCCGGTGCTGGTGTTCACCAGCGAGGAAGTGTGGGGCACGCGCTATCCCGCCGAAGGGTCGGTACACCTGCTCGAATGGCCTCAGATTCCGGTCGTCGAGGCCGACGATGCGCTTTGGGCCCGCCTTCGCGAGCTGCGCGAGACTGTGACGGAGGCGATCGAGCCGCTTCGCCGCGACAAGGTCATCGGGTCGAGCCTGGCGGCGGAGGTCACCCTTCCCGAACTGCCTGCGCCCGCCGATTTCCTCGCCGAATTGTTCATCACCTCGACGGTTCATCAGGGCGACACGCTGAAGATCGCAGAAACCGACAACAACAAATGCGGGCGCTGCTGGCGCTACCTTCCGGAAGTCGAAGAAGACGGCGCCCTGTGCAACCGCTGCAAGGAGTTTGTGAATGCGTGAGCGCCAATTCGGCTTTTCCATCGCGCTGGCGATCTTTGCGCTCGACCAGCTTGCGAAGTGGATCGTGTCGGGGCCGCTTCAACTTCAGTCGGTCGGGCAGATTTACGTCCTGCCCTTCTTCAACCTGACCTGGACGGAGAATAACGGCATTTCGCTCGGCCTGTTCAACGCGACGACCGATCTCGGCCGCTGGATGCTGGTCGCGGTGACGAGCGCCATCGCAATTTCGGTCGCGGTGTGGATCGGCCGCGAGAGGTCGCGCTGGGACCAGGCGGCGCTCGGGATGATCCTTGGCGGAGCGCTCGGCAATATCCTCGACCGGGTTCGCCACGGCTATGTCGTCGACTTCGCCGATCTCCACTTCGGCGCCTTCCGCCCGTTCCTGATTTTCAACATCGGCGATGCTGCGATTGTCATCGGCGTTGTGATACTGTTACTGCGAGCATTCCTGGTGCGCAGCGAAAACCCTGAGGAGTCCGTCACGAATGCGTAAGAGCCTCTTCCTTCTCCTGGCATCGGCCGTCGCGCTCGGCGGTTGCGCGGGCCGCAGCGCCGCCCCCGACGAATTCGCGGTCGCCCGCAACGCGCCGTTGGTGATCCCGCCCGACTTCAGCCTCACTCCGCCGGTTGCCGGCACCGTGACCAGCACGCCGCAGGATGCCCAGCAGCGGGCGATCGAGGCCCTGTTCGGAGGACCGGCACCGAGGCCGCTGTCGGAAACGAGCATGCTCGACGCCGCCGGCCGCGACCGGGCGGCACTCGGCATTCGTTCGACAGTCGGCGACGCCGAGACCAACATCGTCGACATGGGCGCGACGACCCAGGCGATCATCGCCGCTCCACAGAGCGACAGCGACATCGCTTCCGCCCAAATACCCTGACCGGAATAAGCGGGGGGACCGCCTGATCATGCCTGAAGAGACACTTTCCACCCGCCTGGTCGAGATCGAATCGATGCTCGACCGCTCCAGGCGGCGATTCGAGGAGGGCTCGCGCCTGCTCGAAGACGCTCACAACGCGCTCGCCGAAATCCAGCAGGAGCTGATCGGCTCGCCGGCAAGCGTGTCGCGCGAGGAAAGCGACGAGGCGGCATCCCGGCTGGTGACGTCGCTCCGGGCGTCGGGCGGCGAGATGCCCGAGAGCCTGTGCGGCGGCCGGCTGGCGGTCGACCAGGTCCAGCGGCTGATCCGGATCGACGGCAACCCGATCGGCATCACCGAGATGGAATATCGGGTGCTCGAGCTGCTCGCCTTCGCCCGCAACAATGTCGTCACCCGGGCGATGCTGCTCAAGCATCTCTATCGCCGCGCGGACGACCAGCCGCAGCCCAAGATCATCGACGTGTTCATCTCCAAGCTCCGAAAGAAGCTGAGGAGCGCGGCCGGCGGGGCCGAGTTCATCGAGACGATCCCGCAGCGCGGCTGGATCTTGCGCGATATCGCGCCGGAGAAGGCGGCTTAACACTTCCTTAGGCACGCCGCGCGACAAGTGGCTGCATGTTGCATCTGTTCGCGCACAGCCCCGAACCCCGGCCATCGGAGCGGCTCCGCCCGGAGCCGGTCACGCGCCTTGCAAGCCTTCGCAACGCGCTTCGCGCGGTCGACGAGTTCGGCGGCGGGCCAGCGGACGATTTCGACGACGAGCTTTCGGAGCGGTGGGAGAGCGCGGACGAAGCAGCCAGGCGCTGCTTCGACCGCCGCTCGGCCGAGCTCGTTTCGGTCGCATCCGCCGGGCTCGAAGCCGTTTCGTTCCAGCGCGAGCAGGGCATCGACGCCAGCGTCGCCGCCCTCCGGGTCATCGCCGACGAGTTGAAGGCGGGGCTCAACGACCTTCACCAAGTCCTCAACCGCTAGGCCGCCGGGCCCAGTTCCTTCGGGGTCGCCGGGTCGGCACCCCATTCGCTCCAGCTTCCATCGTAAAGCCGCGCCTCGTCGTTGCCGAGCAGGTGCGCGGCGAAGATGAGTGCCGCCGCCGTCACCCCCGACCCGCAGCTGGCGACGAACGGCCGATCGGGATCGGCAGCCGCATTGGTGAAGATGCGGCGGAGCTCGTCCCTGCTCCGGAACGTGCCGTCATCCCTGTAGATCGCTGAATAGGGAATGTTGCGTGCGCCCGGGATATGGCCGGATTCCAGCCCGGCGCGGGGCTCGGGCTCCGCCCCCTCGAAGCGGGGGCGCCCCCGGGCGTCGAGCAAGGGGCAGTCGAGACCCTCCAGGATCTGCTGCTTGGTGACGACTTCGCCGGCCCGCTCGGCGACATCGAAGTTTGCCTCTCGTTGCGATGGCTCTCCGGCCTCGGTCTCCCGTCCTTCCGCCAGCCATTTCTGAAAGCCGCCATCGAGGATCGCGACGTTGCGGGCGCCGAAATGGCGAAGCATGAACCAGCCTCGGGCGGCGTTCCGGGTCGGTGAATTGTCGTAGACGACGATTCGGTCGTCGCGCCCGATCCCGATCGCCTCCATCGCCTCGCCGAACTCCTGTGCGTCCGGAAGCATGTGTGGCGCCGGATTCGACTGGTCGCTGACTTCGTCGATGTCGAGAAAGCGAGCGCCCGGGATGTGGGCGCGCAAATATTCGTCGCGCCCGATTCGCCCGGTAGCGGGCATGTGCCAGCTTGAGTCCACGACGGTGAGGTCCGGCTCACCGAGATGGTCGGCGAGCCATTGCGTTGAGACGAGCGATTCCATTTGTCGAGGATAGGCTACATGATGGCGCGATGGCGACCCGGCAAATCAAGCTCCATCCCAGTTGGTTGGAACCGCTGAGGAGCGAGTTCGGCCGGCCCTACATGGCCGCGCTCAAGCAGTTCCTCGCGGAAGAGAAAGCCAAGGGCCGCACCATCTTCCCGCGCGCGGCAAACTGGTTCCGGGCGCTCGACCTTTGCCCGCTCGATAAGGTTCGCATCGTCATCCTCGGCCAGGATCCCTACCATGGCGAGGGGCAGGCGCACGGCCTGTGCTTCTCCGTTCCGCCGCGAGTCCGCCCGCCGCCGAGCCTGGTCAACATCTTCAAGGAGCTGGAGACCGACCTCGGGATCCGCCCGAGCCGCCACGGATTTCTCGAGCATTGGGCAAGCCAGGGCGTGCTCCTCCTCAACAGCGTGCTGACGGTCGAGATGGGCCGAGCCGCTTCGCATCGCGAGCGCGGGTGGGAACGGTTCACCGATGTCGTGGTGCAATTGGTGAACGCGAGGTCCAAGCCGGTCGTTTTCCTGTTGTGGGGAAACTACGCGCAGAAGAAAGCGGCGTTCGTCGATACGTCACGGCACCTGGTCCTGAAGGCCCCGCATCCTTCCCCGCTAAGCGCTCACAGCGGCTACTTCGGCTGCCGGCATTTCTCCAAGGCCAATGCCTTTCTGGAGGAGCGCGGGCTGCCGCCGATCGACTGGGCGTTGCCCGAGGTGGCCGCTGCCGAGTAAGGGCGGCGCCATGGACCCGAAGCATCTTGGCAAGCAGAGCGCCCTTCCCGCCTCTCCCGACGAGGCTGTGCTCGATTATGTGCCGAACCCAAGGCCAGGCGAGCTCTACCTGGTGCGCTTCGCTGCGCCGGAATTCACGTCGCTATGCCCGATTACCGGCCAGCCCGATTTCGCTCACCTGGTGATCGACTACGCGCCCGGCGATACGATCGTCGAGAGCAAGAGCCTGAAACTGTTCCTGGGCTCGTTCCGCAACCACGGCGGCTTCCACGAGGACGTAACGGTTGGAATCGCGAAGCGGCTTACCGACGAGATGAAGCCGAGGTGGCTGCGCATCGGCGGCTATTGGTATCCGCGCGGGGGAATGCCGATCGACGTCTTCTGGCAGAGCGGCCCGCCGCCGGAAGGTCTGTGGCTGCCCGACCAGGGCGTCGTTGCCTATCGTGGCCGCGGCTAGGGTCGCCATCCTCGGCGCAGGGTCCGTCGGGTGCTTCGTCGGCGGGGCCTGGCAGGCAGCCGGAATTCCCGTCGGCTTCATTGGGCGCAAGCGGCTTGCCGGCGATATTCAAAAGCACGGTCTGACGATTACCACCAACGCGGGCTGGCAGCGCCATTTCTTACCTGGTGAAGTCGACTTCGGCACGAATGCCGCCGCGCTGGCCGACGCGAACATCATCTGCGTTTGCGTCAAAAGCTCAGACACGGCCGAAGCTGCACGCGATATTGCCAAGCACGCTACGGCGCGATCGTTGATCGTCAGCTTTCAGAACGGCATCAGCAACGTTGATGTCTTGAGCCGGCAGCTTGGCGACCGCTTCGACGTCGCCCGCGGCATGGTCCCGTTCAATTGCGTCTATCTGGGTGAAGGCCGGTTCCACAAAGGCGTTAGCGGTTCTCCTCTCGTCGCCGAGGATCGACCGGCGTTGCGCAAGCTTTCGAAGCGGGTCGCGGATGGCCCTGCACCGCTCGATCTGTCGGACCAGATGCTCGCGCTTGCCTGGGGCAAGCTCCTTATCAATCTTAACAATGCGACCAATGCGCTGTCTGGGCGACCATTGCTCGATCAACTTCGTCACCGCGACTACCGCCGCGTATTCGCCGCCACGATGCGCGAGGGCCTACGCATCCTCAACAAGGCGGGGATCGAGCCTGCCAAGGTCGGAGCCGTCGGGCCACGGCTGCTGCCGCTCGTCATCGACTCGCCCGACTGGCTTTTCAACAGCGTTTTCATCAGGAAGTGGAAGATCGATGCCAAGGCCCGATCGTCCATGTCCGACGACTTGCGGCAGGGCCGCAAGACCGAAGTCGATTACATCAACGGCGAGCTGGTTGCGCTGGCCGAGCGAATCGGCGTCGATGCCCCGCTTAATCGCCGAATCGTCGAACTCATACGCAAAGCGGAATCGGGTGCGCCCGCAATGGGCCCGGTCGCCCTTCGCCGCGCGGTGCTCGGTCCTTAGCGCGGAGTCGCCTGCGGCGGAATCTCGGGCTCTTCGGCCAAAATTGGCGCGGTGGCAGCGTCGCGGCTGGTCTTCGCGTAGAGCAGCGCAATCGATCCGCCGAACAGGACCAGCCCGATCGGGACCGCCCAGCCGAAGTCGCCGACGACGGCGAGCACTTCGCCGCTGTTGGGGGAGCCGGCCCGCTCCGCCGCGGCGACGATTCCCGCATAGGCGACCCCCATCAGGCTCTCGCCGACGATCAGGCCCGTCGCCATGAGCGTGCCGATCCGCTCGGCGAATGCGGCGTTCGGCTGCCTCTGCGCCCAGCGGTTGTAGAGCCAGCCGGCGAGCGCGCCGATCGGCACCAGCAGCGTCAGCTCCATCGGCAAGTAGATGCCGAGCCCGACTGCGAGTGCGGGAAGGCTGTAGCGCCTGGTGGTCCGGCGAAGCAGCTCGTCGACCACGATGACTACCGCCCCGACAGCGACCCCGATGCCGATCAGATTCCAGT
>DATAKH010000082.1:0-4055 GCA_036261735.1 Sphingomicrobium sp. | reverse complement strand
TGGTCGACGGCGAGGAGGGCTGCGCGAAGGTGCTGACCTGCCCCTATCACGCGTGGAGCTATGGGCGCGACGGGCGGCTGGTCGGGGTGCCGCACCGCGGCGAATATCCCGGGCTCGACGTCGAGGCGCACGGGCTGGTGCCGGTGGCGCTGGAGAATTGGCGCGGCTTCCTGTTCGTGACCCTCGAGCCTGGAGCGCCAAGCGTTGCCGAGATGATGGCGCCTTATGAGGACGAGGTGGAGCCCTATCGGTTCGAGGAGCTTCGGGCGATCGGACGAGTAACTCTGCGGCCGCGGCCGCTCAACTGGAAGACCATCGCCGACAATTATTCCGACCATCTCCACATCCCGGTCGGCCATCCGGGGCTGACCCGGCTGTTCGGGCGCAATTACCGGATCGAGGCGAAGGAATGGGTCGACCGCATGGAGGGTGAGCTGGTCGAGGCGCCTTCGGCCAACCCGTCGGAGCGGGCGTACCAGAAGTTCCTGCCGGCGGTGGAGCACCTGCCGGCCTCGCACCGGCGCAAGTGGCTCTATTACAAGCTGTTCCCCAACGTGGCGTTCGACATCTACCCGGACCAGGTCGATTTCATGCAGTTCCTTCCCGTCAGCTCGACCGAGACGGTGATCCGCGAGATCAGCTACGCGCTGCCCGACGAGCGGCGCGAGATGAAGGCGGCGCGCTACCTCAACTGGCGGATCAACCGGCGGGTCAACGCCGAAGACACCGAGCTGATCACGCGGGTCCAGAAGGGCATGGAAAGCGCGAGCTATGCCCCGGGGCCGCTTGGGACGAGCGAGGTGTGTTTGCGCAGCTTCGCGCAGAAGCTCAGGCGGTTGGTGCCTGAGGCGCGGCTCAGCTCGCCTCCGCCGCGGGGGTGGAGCTGCCTTTCCAGCGCATGAGGTAATAGACCGGGACCCCAGTCGCGAGCAGCGCAAGGCCCCACGACGCAGCTTCCGCCCCAGCGCCCCATACGGCCCAAATGGCAAAGGCCAGCGAGAGCACGGCCGCCGCACCGAGCAAGGGCGCGCGGACTCGCCGCCGCGCCATCAGCACCAGCGCCGAGGCCGCGCAGGCGAAATAGAGCACCAGCGTGACCGTGGTCGTCACAAGCAGCATGAACGCGAACAGGTCGGCCATCGAGCGGCTGTAGTTGCTTGCGATCAGCAGCGTCGCGAGAACGCAGGACACGAACTGGGCGCGAACGGGCGTGCCGATCGCGGTCGTCGCCGCCAGCCAGCGCGGGAACACGCCGTCGCGGGCGAGCGCCAGCGGGACTTCGCCGGAGCACAGGATCCAGCCGTTGAGGCAACCGAGCGCGCTGATCACGGCGAAGGCGGCGATGAGCGTTCCGGCTGCGGCGCCGAGCGCGGGGGCAATCGCGTCGGCGAACGGCGCGGGCGAAGCGGCCGCGGTCGCGCCGGGGAGGAGGAACAGGACCGCGGTGCAGGCGGCGAGGTAAACGATGCCGACCAGCGCCGTGCCGGCCATTGTCGCCCGTGGGATGACTCGGGCCGGATTGGCGACCTTGGCCGCCGCGACAGATGCGGATTCGACGCCCAGCATCGAGAACAAAGCGAGGGTGCCGGCGGTCGCGATCGCGCCGGCGCTGACCGGAGTCGGCGCGAGCGCTGCCGCGTCGTCCCCGCGCTCGAACAGGAACGTCGCGACGAGCACGACCGCAATCAGCGGGAGCAGCTTCAAGAGGGTGGTGACCAGTTGCACGGCCCCGGCCGCCCGCGCGCCGCGCATGTTCACGAGGGCAAGAAGCCAGACCGCTGCGATCGCCGCGAACGGTGCGGCTGAGCCTCCGATTGCGGGGAAGATGCTGCTGGCGTAGCTGACGGCGGCGATCGCGAGCACTGGAAGTCCCGCCCAGATTGAGATCCAGTAGCTCCACATGACCATGAAAGCCGGCAGCTCGCCGGCCGCCTCGTGGACATAGGCGTAGGGGCCGCCGCCAAGCTTCGCCGCCAGCTGCGCGAAGACCCAGGCGAGGCACAGGGCGCCGGCGATCGTCAGCAACCATCCGTAGATTGCGTTCTGGCCCAATGGAGCGAGGGTAGCGGGGAGAAGGAAAATGCCCGCGCCTATGATGTTGCCGATGACCAGCGCAGTGGTCATCCACGGCCCAAGCAGCCGCGCCTTGCTGTCCATGCCCGTTTCCCCCCGAACCCTTGGCAATCGGCCCGCCCCGGCCTAGTCGCCGCCGCGATTGATAGACCAACAGGGGCGATGATGCGCGCATTCCTTTTTCCGGGGCAGGGCAGTCAGGCAGTCGGCATGGGCGCCGCCTTGTCAGAGGCGAGCTCGGCCGCCCGCGATGTCTTCGCCGAAGTCGACGAGGCGCTTGGCCAGAATTTGTTCCGGTTGATGAAAGAGGGGCCCGAGGACGAGCTCAAGCTCACCGAGAATGCGCAGCCGGCGATCATGGCCCATTCGATGGCGGTGTTCGCGGCGCTGACGAGGGAGGGCGGAGTCGACCTGGCCAAGGCGGCGCAGTTCGTCGCGGGACACTCGCTCGGCGAATATTCGGCGCTGTGCGCTGCGGGGTCGTTCGACCTGCCGACGACAGCCAAGCTCCTGAAGCTTCGCGGGCAGGCGATGCAGGCGGCGGTGCCGGTGGGGCAGGGGGCGATGTGCGCGCTGCTTGGCGCCGACCTGGCGATGGCGCGGCGGATTGCGGAAGCGGCGGCGCAAGGCGAGGTGTGCGCCGTCGCCAACGACAATGACCCGTCTCAGGTGGTGCTGTCCGGGAATAAGGGCGCGATCGATCGCGCGGTCGAGATGGCGAAAGAGATGGGCGCGAAGCGGGCGGTGCCGCTGCCGGTATCGGCGCCGTTCCACTGCCCGCTGATGCAACCGGCGGCCGAGGCAATGAGCGATGCGCTGAGCTACACGGTCGTCGAAGCTCCGGCTGTGCCTGTTCTTGCGAACGTCACCGCAAAGGCGGAGAGCGACCCCGACACGATCCGGAGCCTTCTGGTCGACCAGGTGACCGGAATGGTCCGCTGGCGCGAAAGCGTCGCGAACATGGCGGAAGCGGGAGTGGAGGAGTTCGTCGAGCTCGGCGGGAAGGTGCTTGGGGCAATGGTCAAGCGCATTGCGCCCGACGCGAAGGTGACGAGCGTAGTGACGATCGACGATATCGAAGCGCTGGCGAAGGAGATCGCGTGATGTTCGACCTCTCGGGAATGACTGCTCTCGTGACCGGCGCTTCGGGCGGGCTGGGGTCTTCGATTGCGAAGGCGCTGGCGGGGCAGGGGGCGCGTCTGGCGGTCTCCGGCAGCAATGTCGAGAAGCTCGAGCGCTTCCGCGACGAGCTTGGCGGCGATCATGTCGCCTTGCCGTGCAACCTGTCGGACGGGGAGGCGGTGGATGGCCTCGTTCCGTCGGCGGTGGAGGCGCTTGGCGGCAAGCTCGACATCCTCGTCAATAATGCCGGGGTCACCCGCGACAACCTCCTGATGCGAATGAAGGACGAGGAATTCGAGGAGGTCATACGGATCAACCTCGAGGCAGCGTTCCGGCTGATCCGAGCGGCGGCCAAGCCGATGATGAAGGCGCGCTTCGGGCGGATAATCTCCATCACCTCGGTCGTCGGAGTGACGGGCAACCCGGGGCAGGCGAATTACGTGGCTTCGAAGGCCGGGCTGATCGGCCTGACCAAGTCGGTTGCCCAGGAGCTCGCCAGCCGCGGAGTCACCGCCAACTGCATCGCACCGGGCTTCATGACCTCGGCGATGACCGACGCCCTCAACGACCAGCAGCGCGACGGCATCCTGTCGCGAATTCCCATGGGACAGATGGGCAGCGGCGAGGATATCGGCGCCGCCTGCGTTTTCCTGGCGAGCCGCGAGGCCGGCTACGTCACCGGCCAGACTCTGCACGTAAACGGCGGAATGGCGATGCCTTGAGCGGTTAACGCTCCGTTGCCGCGGCCCTTGTTGGCCCGCCGAGCACACCTATATCCCTCGCAGATACGAAGGGTTTCCGGCTGCTTGTCGAAGGGCCGGAACAGGGGACTGAGAGAGGGAAGTTATGGCGAAAGTTAT
>DATAKH010000080.1:0-15566 GCA_036261735.1 Sphingomicrobium sp. | reverse complement strand
CGATTCGACGTCTTCAAAAAGGGAAAAGAATGGTGGACGCACTAGGGCTCGAACCTAGGACCCGCTGATTAAGAGTCAGCTGCTCTACCAACTGAGCTATGCGTCCACACGATCTTGAGGGGCGCCTCCGCGGGAGACGCGGCGCGCCGGTAGCATGGCCTCAGATGAGGCGCAACCGCCGTGTCTTCAAGCCGGTATTCGAGTCGTCGACAGCCCGGGCGCGCCGCGCTGCTGCCGCTCGATCGCCATAAGGAGCCCGATCGACAGCATGATCGTCATCACCGCCGATCCGCCGAAGCTGACCAGCGGCAGCGGGACACCGACGACGGGGGCGAGCCCCATCACCATCATCAGGTTAATCCCGACGTAGTAGAAGACGGTCGCCGTCAGGCCGGCTGCGGCCAGCTGCGAGAAGCGGCTTCGCGCCCGAGCGCTGACCTTCATTCCCCAGCGGATCACCAGCCCGAACGCGAGGATGAGGACGAGCCCGCCGACGAAGCCCCATTCCTCGACCATCGCGGAGAAAACGAAATCGGTATGCCCTTCCGGCAGATAATCCAGATGGCTCTGGCTTCCCTGGAGATAGCCCTTGCCGAACAGCCCGCCCGAGCCGATCGCGATTTTCGACTGGGTGATGTGATAACCCGAGCCGAGCGGATCGTTCTCCGGATTGAGGAAAATGAGGACTCGCTTGCGCTGATATTCGTGCATCATCGTAAAGGCGATCGGAGCCGCGACCGCGACTGCAGCGAATGCGCCGGCGAACAGCCACCAGGGGAGGCCGGCGACGAACATGACCGTCGCGCCGATGAAAAGTACCATCAGCGCAGTGCCCATGTCCGGCTGCACGAGGATCAACAGGACTGGAATTCCCAGCAGGAGCGCTGCCGGCCACACAGCCCGCCGCCGTCGGATGTCGCTCGGCGGCAGGAGATCGTAGAAGCGCGCGAGAACCAGAACGATCGCCGGCTTCATGAACTCGCTTGGCTGCAAGCGGATAGGCCCGATGTCGAGCCAGCGCTGAGCACCCTTGCCGACGAAACCGAGCATTTCGACGAGAACAAGCATCAGGAGCACAACCGCGTAGAGCGGGAAGGCGACCTGCTTGATGGTGGATTCCCGGGTCCACGACATGGCGATGGCGATCACCAGGAAGCCGCCGATTATGATTGCCTGCTTGAGCGCCCACGGCCGCATCGACCCGCCCGCCGCCGAATAGAGGGTGAGCAGTCCGATGGTCGCGATCCCCGCAATCAGGAACAAGAGCCGCCACGGCAACCTCGCCAATGGTTGAGGAAGGATGGCGGACGAAATCATGCGCTGGGTGCCCGGGCGGCAGCCTTGAACGCGGCTGCCCGCCGCTCGTTGCGCTCGGCCAGGGTGCCGCCCCATTGTTCTTCGAGCGCGGTGAGGTTTTTCATCGCCAGCTGGCGGTCGAAGAGAAAAGTGAGCACGTCCTTGGCTACCGGGGCTCCGGCCCTGGCACCGCCCATTCCGTGCTCGATGACCACCGCTCCGGCATATCGGGGCTTATCCGAAGGCGCGAAGAAGACGTACAGGCCATGGTCGCGATATTTCCAGTCGCCGCCCTGGCCGCGCTGGCCGCCAGCGATTCGCCGAACCTGCGCGGTTCCCGTCTTGCCGCTCATCTCGATACCTTTGAGCGGAAGCCGGCTGGCGCCGGCGGTGCCGTCCCCATTGACGACCTGCCACATGCCGCCACGGACGATCTCGAGATGCTCGGGCGGCAGTCCCAGCATTGGCGCGGGCGTGTCATGCACCCCGAGCAACTGCGGCTGGACGTCGCGGCCCGAAGCAATCCTTGCCGCCATCACCGCAAGCTGGAGCGGGTTGAGGAGGAGGAAGCCCTGGCCGATCGACGCGTTGAGCGTGTCTGAGGCGGTCCAGTCGGGCCGTTCGACGAGGTTTTTGTTCTGCTTGAATTTCCGGGCCTGCCAGGCGCTGTCGGGAACGGTGCCGTAATTCTGGGTCACAACCGGAAGATCGAAGGTCGCGCCGAGGCCGAGCCGCCGCGCCATCGGCGCGATCTTGTCGTAGCCGACCTTGTGGCCCATCGCGTAGAAATAGGTGTTGCAGCTCTTGGCGATCGCCCGCCGCATGTCGACCGATCCATGGCGGCCGAGGCAGCGAAAGAAGCGGTTGCCGAGCTGGTAGCCGCCAGGGCAGTGGATCCGCTGGGTCGGGTCTATGCCGTGCTGGAGAAGCGCTAATGCGTTCATCGGCTTGATCGTCGAGCCGGGCGGGTAGAGGCCCTGCGTGATCTTGTTGAGAAGCGGCAAGTGGTCGTCGTCCGACAGCATCCGCCACTCCGTTCGGCCGATGCCCTGCGAAAAGCTGTTCGGGTCGTAGGCCGGCATCGAGACGAAGGCGAGGATGTCGCCGGTGTGGCAGTCCATCAGCACAAGCGAGCCCGATTCATCGCCCATCCTGCGCGCGGCGAAGGCCTGAAGCTCGGAATCTATGGTCAGTTGCACGGTTTGGCCGCTTCGGTCGGGCTTGGGATCGAGCTCCTTGATCAGCTTGCCTCGAGCGGTGACCTCCACGCGCTGTCCGCCGGGCTGGCCGCGAAGCTGTGGCTCGAGCGTCTTCTCCAGCCCTGCCTTGCCGATCTTGAAGCCGGGCGTGATCAGCAGCGGGTTGTTTTCCGCTTCATATTCCTTTTCCGAGGCCGTCCCGACGTAGCCGACCAGGTGGGCGACCGCTGGGCCGTCGGGATAGTAGCGTGAAAAGCCGCGGGTCGGCTGCACTCCCGGAAGTTCCGGCAAGTGGACGGTGACGGCGGCATATTGCTCGTAGGGAACGCTGGCCGCGACCTCGATCGGCTTGTAGCCGCGGCTTCCCTTCAGCTCCTCGAGGATCCGGTCGAGAGCATCGCGGTCGAGCTCGAGCAGCCTGGACAGCAGCTTGAGCGTCGTTTCAGGGTTTTCGAGCTGCTGCGGGATGATGTCGACGCGAAAGTCGCTTCGGTTGATCGCGATCGGCTTGCCCTTGCGGTCGACTAGCCAGCCCCGGCGCGGCGGGACGACGATCAGCTGGACGCGGTTGTTCTCGCTCATCAGCTGGTATTTTTCGTTCTGAGCGACCGCGAGCCAGCCGAGGCGGCCGACCAGCACCGCGCCGACGGCCGCCTGAACACCGCCGAACACCATCATCCGCCGCGAGAACGAAATCGACTGGTGTACCGAAGTGAACCGCTGGTGCTTCACTTTTGTCCTAGTCTCCAATGGTCTACGCGGCCAACCAGCCACGCCGCGACAGGGAAGGCGGCGATGGAGATCGATATCGACGGGAGCATGAACGCGAACGGTACGCGCGCTCCCATCCAGGCGGCGACCTGCCACTGAGCAGCCTGGTAAAACAGGATCAAAAGCGCCGCGAACGCCCATTCGATCCAATAGTCGCGCCAGATGGTGCGCCGGTCGACAAGGTCAAGGGCGAGCATCGACACAGTCCAGATGGTCACGGAAAGGCCAAGCGGGTCGCCGCTCGCGAGGTCGTTGAGGAGCCCGAGCGGAGCCGCCCACCAGCTCGGCCAGACGTCGGAACGGCGAAGCCGCCAGCCTATCAGCATCAGGAACGCGAAGTCCGGATACCAGCCGTTCGCGGAGATGATCGGGAGGCTCGAGAGAAGCGTCGCGATGGCGACCGACGCGGCAGGGACGTAGGCGGCGCCGGCTTTCGGCCCCTGGCCGATCCTCTGCTTCGAGGCGAGGGCGGAGCGGACCATCAGCGCAGCTCTTCGGCGTGGTCGGTCAGCGGGGCCATCGCCTTTGGCTCGTAGGCGCGCTCGGCGATCGCGAAGCTGACGGCGCCGGGATCGGCCAGCGGAAGCGCGATTGCATTGTCGCCGGAAATCCTCGTCACCCGGGCGATCGGCACAAGCGGAGGGTAGAGCCCGCCAGTGCCCGAAGTGATCACGATATCGCCCGGTCTAAACGGGTTGCGGCCGACCTCCAGAGGCTTCAGCTCGATGCTGCCGTCACCGCGGCCCTGGCAGATTACCGGCTGTCCCGTTCGAAGCAGCCGCGCCGGTACTATGCTGGACCTGTCGGAGATGAGCAGGACCCGCGAGGCGAACGCCCCGACATCGACCGTGCGGCCGATGAGGCCACGCGCGGCGCGAACCGGCATTCCGATCCGGACTCCGTCGCTCGACCCCGCTGAGAGGATCGCGAACCGGCGAGGGCTCTGGAAGGATGAGCCGACGAGCCGGCCGGACGCGACGGCACCCGGCGTGCGTTCGCGAAGCTGCAGTGCCGCCTTGAGCTGGCGATTTTCCTGGAGGATTGCCCGCGCAGTGACGAGCTGTTCGCGCATCAGGTCGCGCTCGCGTCGGAGCTGCGCGTTCTGGGACGCCGCATCCCAGTAATTACCGGCCCCGGAGGCAAGGCCCTCGGCTGTTGCGCTGACCTGGTACAGGGCGGCCGTGATTGGAGAGGTGGCGTCGAGGGCGGCGCCCCTCAGGTCCTTGAACTGGTTTGGGGCCGCGATGGAGAAGGCTAGCAGGATAAGCCCGACGGCGACGCCGGCAATCGCCGCAATGAAGCTGAAGAACAGCCCGTATTGCGCGCGTCTGGACCAGCCCGGGCGCGGCGCCGCCACCGCTCAGGGGCCTCTTACGCCGTCTGCAGAACGCCGCGGAACTGCTCTTCCTCGAGGGCTCGGCCGGTTCCCAGCGCAACACAGGTCAGCGGGTCTTCGGCAACCGTTACCGGAAGCCCGGTTTCGTCGCGAAGCACCTCGTCCAGGCCTTGGAGAAGCGCACCGCCTCCGGTTAGCACGATGCCCTGGTCGCAGATGTCTGCGGCCAGCTCGGGCGCGGTGTTCTCAAGCGCGATTCGCACGCCTTCGACGATTGTTCCGACGGGCTCGGACAGCGCTTCTGCAATCTGGCCCTGATTGATCGAGATTTCCTTCGGCACGCCGTTCACCAGGTCGCGGCCCTTGATGTGAACGGTTTGTCCGATTCCGTCGGTGGGCGGCTTGGCGATCCCGACCTCGGTCTTGATCCGCTCGGCGGTCGCTTCGCCGATCAGCAGGTTGTGGTTGCGGCGGACGTACGAGCTGATCGCTTCGTCCATCTTGTCCCCGCCGACCCGGACCGACGTCGTGTAGGCGAGGCCGCGAAGCGAAAGCACCGCGACTTCGGTGGTCCCGCCGCCGATGTCGACAACCATCGAACCGATCGGTTCGGTGACCGGCATGTCGGCCCCGATCGCGGCGGCCATCGGCTCTTCGATCAGATAGACTGCGCTTGCGCCGGCGTTGGACGCGGCATCGCGGATGGCTCGGCGCTCGACCGAAGTCGATCCGGACGGGACACAGATGACGATTTCCGGGAAGCGCCAGGCGCGCATCTTGCCGCCGTGCACCTTATGGATGAAGTGCTTGATCATCTGCTCGGCGACATCGATGTCGGCAATGACACCGTCGCGAAGCGGGCGGATCGCCTCGATCTGGTCGGGAGTCTTGCCCATCATCAGCTTGGCGTCGTCACCGACCGCCTTGACCCGCTTGACCCCGTTGATCGTTTCGATCGCGACAACCGACGGCTCGTTGAGAACGATGCCCCGGCCGCGGACGTAGACCAAAGTGTTGGCGGTGCCGAGGTCGATCGCCATGTCGTGCGACATCCATTTGAACCAGCGCGTCCAGAACATTCTCTGCTTATCTCTCCGCCTTGCCCCTCCGGCAGCCGGACCCCCCGGCTACGGAATTGAAAATTAACCGCTTCCCATTGAATGCAAACTGAATTCCGTGGTTCAAATCAGCACTTCGCGGGACGGTTCGGATTGGGCTAGAGCTATTAACATGTCAATAAGAAGACTGCCCTCCGAGCTGGTCGACAGGATCGCCGCCGGCGAAGTGGTCGAACGGCCAGCGAGCGCGGTCAAGGAACTCGTCGAAAACGCATTGGATGCCGGCGCCGAAAATGTGACGGTGCGGCTCTCCGGCGGCGGCATCGGGCTCATCGAAGTCGTCGACGACGGAATCGGAATGAGCCGCGACGACATGGCGCTTGCGCTCGAACGCCACGCGACATCGAAGGTGCCCGGCGACAATATCGACTTGGTGACCAGCTTCGGATTTCGCGGTGAAGCCCTGCCGTCGATCGCCAGCGTCTCGCGCCTGACTCTCGATAGCCGCACTCGATCCGGTGACGGCTGGCGGATCGTGGTCGACCATGGGCGCAAGATTACCGAAGGGCCCGCGGCGCTTCCGCCAGGGACGCGGGTGAGGATCGAGGATCTGTTCGAAAGAGTGCCGGCCCGGCGCAAGTTCCTGCGCAGCCCGCGCGCCGAATATTCGGCGGCCCTCGACGCGGTGAAGCGGCTCGCGATGGCGCGCGCCGACGTCGCATTCACCCTCGAGCACGACGGCCGCAAGATCCTGTCGCTGCAGCCGTCGAGCGCTCCCCCCCGGGTTGCGGCGCTGCTTGCCTCCGAGCTCGAGAAACACGGCGTCGGAATCGACTGCGTCCGCGACGGCCTCGGCCTCACCGGAGTGGTCAGCCTGCCGACCTTCAACCGCGGAGTCGGCGACCAGCAATATCTGTTCGTGAACTCGAGGCCGGTGAAGGACCGGCTCTTGGTCGGCGCCTTGCGGGCCGCCTATCGCGACCTGATTGCGCGCGACCGCCATCCGATCGCCGCGCTGTTCCTTTCGGTGCCGCTCGACGAAGTCGACGTCAACGTCCACCCGGCCAAAACCGAGGTTCGATTCCGCGACTCCGCTGCAGTCCGTGGGTTGATCGTCGGCGGGATTCGATCCGCGCTCGATGCCGAATCCCATCGCAGCGCCGCCCGCGAGCAGTCGGCTGCGCCGGTTGTCTGGACCAGCGGTGCGACATCGCCGCAGCCGCCCCCTTCGGGCGTACGCGAAGAGCGGGCGCTGTTCACGGGGATCCGGGTCGAACCGTCAGGTCGGGCCGAGCCAGCGGTCGAGCCCGTCCAATCCTACCCGCTGGGAGTGGCGCGCGGGCAGGTCGCCAACACCTACATCGTCGCGGAGGCGGACGACGGGCTCGTAATCGTCGACCAGCATGCCGCCCATGAGCGCCTGGTCCTCGAGCGGCTTCGCGCGGCACGTTCAGGTGGCACGGTTCCGCGCCAGGACCTGCTAATCCCTGAAGTGGTCGAGCTCGACGAGCCCGAGTGCGATCGGATCGAAGGGGCGATGGCCGAGCTTGGCGGTCTCGGGCTGGAGCTCGAGCGGTTCGGACCGACGTCGATCCTGGTTCGCTCGGTGCCTGCCGCGCTTCGCGGGCCCGACGTGGGCAGGCTTCTCAGCGATCTCGCTGGAGAAATCGCCGAGCTCGGCTCCGCGCTGTCGCTCAAGGAGCGGCTCGACCATGTCGAGGCGACCATAGCCTGTCACGGGTCGGTGAGGGCGGGGCGGGTGCTCTCCGTCGCGGAGATGAACGCCCTTCTTCGCGAGATGGAGGTTACCCCGCGCTCGGGCCAGTGCAATCATGGCCGTCCGACGTGGGTGAAGCTCGCCCACTCGGACATCGAGAAACTGTTCGGCCGCAAATAAGACTCGTTGCAAGTCCGTTACGAGTGGAACTATGGTGGTTGGGTCCCGGTTGAGCCAACCGGGACAACAGGGGTGCTTAAGTGCGCGCAGCCACGTTGCTTGCAATCGCGCTTTTCTGGGCAGCGCCGGCGCTTGCCCAGCCGTTCACGTCCACGTCTTCCGCCGAGCAGCGCCTGCAATTGCAGTCGCAGGATCCACGCCTGAAGGTCGGCAGAAACAGTTTTGCGCTTCCGGTCGTCAATTACGTCGCGCCGGACGGCACCTTCAAGAAGGGCAGCGGAATCATCGTCGGCCACGACATCGGGCCCGGTGCGACGGTCGGGCTGGGGCTGTTCAAGATGAAGCCCAAGTACAAGGACGATTCCTACCGTCCCGCGGGAGAAAAATCGAAGAAAGTCGCGGTGGGGCTTTCGGTCCGGTTCTGAATTCCGGCCGCCGGCTTCGGTGGGCCGCAGGATTCAAACGATCAACAGTGCGACTTCGCGACGAAAAGCTGCTAGGGTCCGCTCCCGAGCAGGAGCAGGGCGATGGAAGAGCAGAACGGCAGCAGGGATCGCGCGTATTACGCGCAACGCGCGGCCGAGGAACTCGAGCTCGCCCAGTCGGCCAGCGACGAAGACGCGGCAACGGCCCATCGCAAGCTCCAGCGCGCCTATCTCGAGCGCGCTTCCGTCGGCGAACGCGAAATGCCCGTCCCTGACGAGATCGGCTAGCGGTCGGAAATCGTCTTCAGATTCCGGTACGCCTGCTCGATCGGCAGTGACTGCGCTGCTGTTCGCGCTTGGCGAAGCTCTGGATAGTCCTCCGTCGCTTCTTCCCTGAGAGCTTTCGCAAACGCGCCAGAGCGGACGAGCTCCAGCACCTCCTCCATGCGCTCGCGAACTTCCGGGCCGATCACCGCCGGACCGCCGCGAACGGCGCCGAACTCGGCTGTGTTCGAAATGACCTCGCGCATGCCCGCGATCCCCTTGGAATCGATCAGATCGGCGATCAGCTTGAGCTCGCCGACGCACTCCATGTAGGCGACCTCGGGAGAAATTCCGGCGTCGACCAGCGTTTCGAAACCGGCTCGGAGGAGCTCGGGGACGCCGCCCCAGACGACGGCATTTTCGTTGAACAGGTCGGCGACCGCCTCTTCCTCAAAGGTCGATGCGATCAGCCCCGCCCGGGCGCAGCCGATCGCGCGCCCATAGGCAAGCGCGAGCGCGCGAGCCGAGCCGCTCTTGTCCTGCGCCACCGCCCACAGCGCGACCATGCCCTTGCCCTCCTTGTACAGCGCCCGGAGGGCAGTGCCCGGCCCCTTGGGAGCGACAAGGTAGACGTCGAGGTCCTCGCGCGGGCGCAAGAGACCGAAATGGACGGCGAGGCCGTGACTGAAGCCGAGGGCGGCTCCGGGCCCGAGAAGGGGTTCGATTTCCCGGTAGAGGTCGCCGAGCACTTCGTCGGGTGCGAGCAGCATCACGACCTGGGCCGATGCCGTGGCGTCCTCGACGCTTGCGACCTTGAGCCCCAGCTTCTCGGCGATGGTACGGTTGAGCGAGGAGCCGCGGAGCCCGACGACGACGTCGACACCGCTTTCCTTCAGATTCAGTGCCTGCGGACGCCCCTGGTTGCCGAATCCGAGGATGGCGACCCGCTTTCCCTTCAGCGGCGCCGGGTCGATATCCTTCTCGCGGATCAGCTCCATGATTGCCGCCTACGCCCTTGAGTGGAGCAGGGCCAGAGCCTGGGGCAACGCCACCTCTGTGAGCTCGCCGGTGAATCTCGGCCAGTGCGCCGGTGGCTGGTGAGCGAACCAGGTATATTGGCGCTTCGCGTAGTTGCGGGTGGCCTGCTGGCCGCGCGCGATCATCTCGTCGCGATCGATTTCGCCGCTGAAGAAGGCAGCAATCTCGCGCACGCCGATCGCGCGCATCACCGGCAGCGACGGGTCGAGTTCGCGGGCGAGCAGCGCCTTCACCTCGTCGACGGCTCCGGCTTCGACCATCTCCTCGAAGCGGCGATCGCAGCGCTCGTAAAGCCACTCGCGGGGGGGAAGCAGGACCAGCGGCTTCAGGTCGATACTGGCCCCGATGCCGCCTTCGCGGCGCCCCTGCCAGTCGGCGAGCGGCCGCCCGGTCGAAAGCACCACCTCAAGCGCCCGCGCGATCCTTGTGCTGTCGCCTGAATGCAAGCGTTCGGCCGCGGCGGGATCGACCTTCTCCAGCTCGGCGCGGTTGTCGTCGACAGGTCTCGTGCGCACGCGGTCGCGCACGCGCCGATCAATCGTCGGCACCGGCGCGATGCCCTCGAGAAGCGTGCGCAGGTAGAGTCCCGTCCCGCCGACGAGGATCGGCAACCGCCCCGACGAGTGGATGTCTGCGATTTCGGCTTTGGCTAATCGCGCCCAGTCGGCGGCGGAGCAGGGGTCGGCGCCGTCGCAGATCGCGTAAAGACGGTGATCGGCCCGGCTCCGGTCTTCGGCCGTGGGCGCTGCACTAATCACGGGCAGGTCGCGATAGATTTGCGCGCTGTCGGCATTGACGATGACCCCACCCGTGCATTCGGCGAGCGCCAGAGCAAGCGCGGACTTGCCGCTCGCCGTCGGCCCGGCAATTAAGGCCAGAGGAGGTGCGTTCTTCATGTTGCTTGCCACGCTGATAGCAGCGGGACGCCTGGATGACAGGCTGGTGGATCGGGCGCTCGGCCTGCTTCGCGAGATCGACCCCAAGGCGCGGTTCGGCGCGTGGATCGACGAAGGGGACGCGGTCGACCTGCACGTTTCGGGCGACATCGCCGCGATCCGCTGGGCGCTGGAATCGCTCCCTGAAGTGGATTCAGTGGTTCAGCCGGCGGAGCCGCGGTTCCGAAAGCTGCTCGTCGCCGACATGGATTCGACGATCATCGGCCAGGAGTGCATCGACGAGCTCGCCGATTTCGCGGGCCTCAAGCGCGAGGTCGCGGAGATCACCGAGCGGGCGATGCAGGGCAAGCTCGATTTCAAGGCCGCGCTCCGCGAGCGGGTGGCGCTCCTGTCCGGGCTCGAAGAGGATGCGATCGCCCGCTGCCTGGCTGAGCGGGTCGTGCCCAATCCGGGCGCCGCGACGCTGGTCCGTACGATGCGGGTGGGCGGCGCGAGCACTTTGCTGGTGTCGGGCGGGTTCCTGTCCTTTGCCGAGCCGGTAGCGAGGATGATCGGATTCGACCGGGTGCGCGCCAACCGGCTGCTGTTCGACGGGTCGCAGCTGAGCGGGCGGGTCGAGGACCCGATCGTCGATGGGCAGGCGAAGCTAGACGCGCTGCTCGAGACTTGCGGCGAGATCGGTATCGGCACCGAAGCGGCCGTGGCGATCGGCGACGGCGCCAACGACCGGCTGATGATCGAGCAGGCGGGCCTGGGAGTCGCCTATCGCGCCAAGCCGGCGCTCGCAGAGGTCGCCGACGCGAAGATCGAGCACCACGGGCTCGAAGCGTTGCTGTGGGCGCAGGGCATCCGCAAGAAGGAGTGGGTTCGCGGCTAGGGGCTATTTGCCTGCCACTGGGAAACAGGCCTGTCCCCTGGCCGACAATGTCGAGCAGGCGGCGGCCGCCGCGGCGCGCGAGGCGAACCCGCCGACCTGGAGCCGGGTGATCGCGCCGACCGGCACGTAAATTGCGGGGTGCCCCGAAACCGGCGGCGACGCCGAGAGCTTGCGATACAGGGATTCTGCGGTTTCGCGTTTGCCGAAGGCGCCGAGCTGGATCCGCCAGGAGCCGGCCGGCGCGGTTGCCGCAGCTTGCCTGGCGGGAGGCGTCGCGGGCGGCTTTGGCTTGAGCGTAGGCTTGGCCGCCGCCGGGGGCTTCGCCGAAGCTTTCTTGAGCGCCACGTCGACTCCGCGCCGGCGTACATCGAGGGGAAGCACCGAATCCAGTTCCTGCAGGGTGGACTTTGCCGGCTCGAGTCCCTGGGCCGCGGCACGGCTGACGTAGGCGTAGGCCATCACCGGGTCGCGCTTGGTCCCGTCGCCGTTGAACAGCGCGGTGCCGTAGACCAGCATTGCCCGTGCGTCGCCGCGCTCCGCCGCCTTCTTGAGCCAGCCGATGGCGGCTTCGCGGCTGCCGCTGTCGAACAACAGCAGGCCGAGGGTGGTCTGGGCGTCGAGGTGACCTGCGGCGGCGGCCCTTTCGTACCAGCCCTTGGCAGCGGCCAGGTCGACCGCCGCTCCCCGACCGAGGCGATAGGCCTGGCCGAGATTGAAGGCGGCGTCGGCATCGCCTTTCTCCGCAAGCGGCTTCCAGATTGCCACCGCAGCCGCATAATCCGCCTTCTGCCAGGCAGCGATGCCGTCGCGGACGGTCTTTTGCGCCGCCGCTTGGGAAGTACCGGCCATCATTGCCGCGGCAAACGCTAACAAGCTGAATCGGTTAAACTTCATGCCCGCCCCATCTTCTTGGCCCCAGCCTAGCCGAGTTGCAGATTCGGGCAACAGTGTCTTGCCGGCATTAACCAGATTTTAGAGCCTTGGGTGTCACTCCCGCCTCGATCGATCGCAAAAGGGGCAGGGGAAAACATGCGCGTTCTCGCAATGGCATCGCAGAAGGGCGGATCAGGAAAGACGACTCTTTCCGGACACCTCGCGGTGCAGGCTCAGCTTGCGGGCGCCGGTCCCGTTTGCCTGATCGACATCGACCCGCAGGGCAGTCTCGCCGACTGGTGGAACGAGCGTGAGGCCGACATGCCCGCCTTCGCCCAGACCACCGTCGCACGGCTCGCCTCGGATCTCGAGGTTCTCCGCCAGCAGGGCTTCCGCCTCGCAGTTATCGACACTCCGCCCGCCATCACCATGGCCATCCAGAGCGTCATCGCGGTCGCCGAGCTGATCGTCATTCCGACCCGGCCGAGCCCGCACGACCTTCGCGCCGTCGGCGCTACCGTCGACCTTTGCGACCGTGCAGGAAAGCCGCTCATCTTCGTAGTCAATGCGGCGACGCCGAAAGCCAAAATCACCTACGAGGCGGCGGTCGCGCTCTCGCAGCATGGCACCGTCGCTCCTGTCACCGTTCATCACCGGACCGACTTCGCGGCCTCGATGATCGATGGCCGTACCGTGATGGAGATCGACCCCAGCGGCCGTTCGGCCCGCGAGGTCATCGAACTTTGGGACTATATCTCCGACCGGCTCGAAAAGAATTTCCGCCGCACGGTTTTCGCTGCTCCCAGTGCCGCGCCCGGCATCAGCCAGGCAAGTCCGCGTCCAGTCGGTGGCTTCGGCCGCCGCGTGGTGGGCCAGTAACAGGGGGACTGAGTGAACACCGAGCCCAAGCCTTTCGCTTCGCTCTCCTCCGGCCTCCTCGCCCGCAAGGGCGCGGCTCGCCCGGCAATGCGCCCGCAGGGGTTCGGCCAGGTCGCCGGACTTGAGGACCTTGGCTGGAACGACATGGGGTTCGAGCCCCCGAAGCCGGCGGACACTCCGGATCCAGACGCCGAGCATGACGCTTTCGGCGAGGTTGTTCCGGCACACCCGCACAATTTGGCCGGACTGACTCCAGTGGATTCGCCGGTCCACAACCAGCAGGCGGAAATTGCCGGCAGGCTTTCGGCTTTCGACCCCGAAGACGCCGGTGATGAAGCGGATGAGATCGACGACACCGCCGAGCTCTATGATCCCGAAGCCGGAGAGTCCGAGGGACCAGTTCTCAAGATCAAGCCGGCCGCCAAGGCCGAGCCGGTCGCGGAAGTTACTCCGGAATTCGAACCGGTCGCCGTTGAACCCGCGGCGAAGGTCGATCCGGTTCAAAGGACGCAGCCCGCGCCGGCGCCACGCCGCCGGACCAAGGCCCGGTCCGCGCCGGGGAGCAAGGCGAAAGCAGCGTTCACGCTTCGCCTCGACCCTGAACGGCATCTCAAGCTTCGGCTTGCCTGCGCCGTCGACGGCCGCTCCGCACAAATGCTGGTCACAGAAGCGCTCGACCAGCTTCTCGGTGCGATGCCCGAGCTGGAAACGATTGCCCAAAAGGCAAAACGGAAGGGATGAAGAAATGAACCGGCCGAACCGCCTTGCAACCGCACTGTCCACCGTAGCGACTGCTGCCCTGCTGGCAGGCTGCGCCGCCGGTCACCAAAATCGCTCGTCGCTCGCCGTCTCGAAAGTCGACCGTGAGAAAGTCGGCCTCGCGACCCGCGCCCAGGTGGCGCTTTCGAGCGGACAGTTTGCGGCCGCCGTCGAATTTGCCGAACGCGCGGTTTCCTACACGCCCGATGACGCTGGCTTCCGCGCGCTCCTTGCCAATTGCTATTTCGCTTCGGGCCGCTTTGCTTCGGCCGAGCAGGCCTACCGCGACTCGCTGACTCTCGCGCCGAACCAGGTCGACCTGGTCCTGAAGCTGGCGCTGGTGCAGATCGCGCAAGGAAAGAACGGTCCGGCGCTCGCTCTGCTCCACCAGGCGCGCAACGTACTCGACCCGGCCGATTACGGCCTGGCGGTTGCTCTTGCCGGTCGAGCCGACGAAGCCGTGGCCGTCCTCGACTCGGCGGCTCGAAGGGTGGGGTCCGATGCTCGAGTCCGCCAGAACCTGGCGCTTGCCTATGGCTTGGCCGGGGACTGGACGATGGCCCGAACGGTCGCCGAGCAGGACGTCGCGCCGGATCAGGTGGATTCACGAATCCAGCAGTGGATGGCGATCGCAACTCCGTCGCGGCCGTCCGACCAGGTCGCGATGCTGACCGGTATCCGTCCCAGCATCGACCCGGGCCAGCCGCAGGCGCTCGCCCTCAACGGCTCACCCCAGATCGAGCGCTACGCGGAGCTGGCTGTGCCACAAGCCCAGCCGCAACCGCAGCCTGTCCAAATTCCCGAAGTCGCGCCGCCCGCGCTTCCGGAGCCGATGCCTTCGCCGGCGGTCGCCGAAGCCGAAATCGCTCCGGCCCCAGTGGTTGCCGAGGCAGCCCGCTCTCTGCTCACCGCGGAAGCGACAAGTGTCGAGCCGCAAGTCGTCGAGGCCAAGCTGGTCGACGAAGCTCCGACGAGTTTCGAGGCTGCACCCGAGCCGCCGAAGTTCGTTGCAATCAGCGACACGGTCCGCCGCGCTGCAAAGAAGGGGCGCGGCAAGTCCAGGTCGGTAGTGCAGCTCGGCGCTTACAGCTCGCCCGACCGCGTGTCGGCCGCGTGGGAGGTCCTTACGAAGCGCTATCCGGCCCTTGCCGAATATACGCCGATGCGCGCCAAGTTCGACGGTCCGAAGGGCACGGTGTGGCGGCTTTCGATCAAGGGCTTTGCCAGCGACGGTGAAGCACGGTCGCGCTGCGAGCTCCTGCAGAGCCGGGACGGCAATTGCTTCGTTCGAACCGTCGCCGGCGACGCTCCGGTCCAGTTCGCCTCGCGTTAGGCAAGCACTGCTTCAAGGCAGGCCATCCGCACTGCCACACCGTTTTCGACCTGGCGCATGATCAGCGACCGCTGCGGGTCGTCCGCGATTGCTCCGTCGATTTCCACGCCTCGGTTCATCGGACCGGGGTGCATCACCACCGCTTTGGGAGAGGCTTTTTCCAGCCGCTCGGCGGTCAACCCGTAACGCTCCAGATATTCGCCCGGCGCATCGCCGAGGTCGTCGGCCAGCCGCTCGCGCTGGACTCGCAGCATCATCACCACGTCGGCGCCCTCGATCGCCTCGTCAACGGAGATCGGGGGAAGCAGGTCGTCGGGCATCAGCATCGGCGGGCCTGCCAGCCGGACCCTTGCTCCGAGGCGAGGCAGGAGGATCGCGTTCGAATGGGCGACCCGGCTGTGACGGATGTCGCCGCAAATCGCGACGGTCAGCCCTTCGATCCGGCCGAAATGCGAACGGATCGTCAGCGCGTCGAGTAGCGCCTGCGTCGGGTGCTCGTTAGTGCCGTCGCCAGCGTTGATCACGGCGCAATCCATGATTTCGGCCACTCGCGCGGGAGCGCCGTTTTCTCGGTGCCGGATCACAAGCGCATCGGGACTCATCGCATTGAGGGTTCGCGCCGTGTCTTCGAGCGTCTCGCCTTTCTTCACCGACGATTGCTCGAC
>DATAKH010000076.1:0-6864 GCA_036261735.1 Sphingomicrobium sp. | reverse complement strand
TCCTCAGACGACTGGCCGGGCTTGTAGAGGCCACCACCGAGCCCGAAGCCATCCGCTCCGGCATCGAGCCAGCCGCGAACAGACTCGGGCGTTACGCCTCCAACAATCACCAGCGGCACGTCCTTCGGCAGCACCGCCCGTAGCGCCTTCACCACTGACGGCGATGCGGCTTCGGCAGGGAAAAGCTTGAGCGCATGAGCGCCCAGGTCGAGCGCCGCAAAGGCTTCCGACGGAGTGAAAATGCCGGGTGACGAGACCATTCCCGCGGCGACAGTCGCTTCGATCACCTGCGGATTCATGTTCGGCGAGACGATGAGTTGCCCTCCCGCGTCCCTGACTCGGGCTACGTCGGCGGGGTCGAGAACGGTTCCCGCCCCGACCAGCGCCGCGTCGCCAAGGGCGTCGGCAATGTTGCGGATGCTGGCGAACGGCTCGGGCGAATTGAGCGGCACCTCGATGATCCGGATGCCGCCGTCGAACACGGCCCGGCCAATTGCCGCTGCCTCTTGCTGAGTCACTCCGCGGATGATGCCGACCAGCGGGCACTCGCCGAAATAGCGGTCGAACAATTCCCTAGCGCTCATTCAATCCGCTCCACGATCCTGCAGGCGCCGGCGATGAACGCGCCTTCGCCGTCCACTTCCTCGCCTTGCGCCCCGCACTCGCCGAGCGCCGCCGAATAGAGGCTGGTCAACTCCGGCCGGCCCATCACGATTATCCTGCGGTTGCGCGTGTCGCCGAGACCGATTCGGACATCTTCGCCGATCAGCAGGCCGCTGACGAAGGAGGCGCCCTCCGCCTTGTCGAGATGGCCGAGCAGGAAGCGCGCCCGCGCCTCGAACAATTCGGCGGTGATGCCCTGGCCCGAAAAACCCCTCCTGACGCCGTCGCAAAAGGCCGGATTGATGGCCGCGGGCACGGTTATCAGCTCCGAAAGAATGCTCCGGTCCCGGAGCAGGTTGAACAGCTCTCCCGTCATCACGGTGCGGAAGCTCTCGATCCGCCCGCCGCTCACCCGCACCCATTTGTTGTGCGTGCCCGGATGGCAGACGAGGCAGTCGCTCGGGATCTCTCCCGAAGCGACGGCTCCAACGATCTGGATCTCCTCGCCGCGCATCACGTCGCTCCGCCCGTCGCTGTAGACCACTCCCGGGACGATGGCCGTCCGATCTACTTCCGGCCAGGCGAGGTTTTTCACGAGATCGTCGAGCCCGGCGGGGCAGGGGACGTAGGGCGCTTCGATCCAGCCGCGGTTCGAACCGACCATCCCAGCAAGGAGCATGGGCCTGTCGCCCAGGCGTTCGCGGATTTCGGCGACGGCGGCGCCGAAGCCCTCGCGTTCGACGGAAAGGATACCACGCCCGTCTTCGAATTCTCTCGTGCAGGATCCGCTTTCGTCGAGCAGATAGGCGCGGCGATTGGTGGTACCCCAATCCACCGCTATGAAACCTTCTGCCCAGCGCATGCGTCCGCTCATCTGCTGCCATTAACGGCGGGACAGCGACATGGCTCCGCTTGCGGGGAGCGTTAGTGCAAAGCGGCCGTTGAGGCTGCCATGGCGGTGTTGGCGCCGAGCGGAGACGAACAAAGGGCTGCGACAGGAGATGAGCCATCGCTAATTTCATGTTCGCGACCGGGATCGAGAACAGCATCCCAACGATCAACGGCGGCAAGACCCGAATCGACGAGATGGAGGTTGCCGGTTTCTACAAGCACTGGCGCGAGGATTTTGACGCGGTCCAGGAGCTCGGAATTCACTATTTGCGCTACGGCCCGCCGCTCTACCGGACATTCCTCGGCCCCGATCGCTACGACTGGGAATTCACCGACGAGACCTTCGCCGAGCTTCGGCGGCGCGACATCACGCCGATCGTCGACTTGTGCCACTTCGGGGTCCCCGACTGGATCGGCAATTTCCAGAACCCCGATTTTCCGCGGCTGTTTGCCGATTATGCGGCCGCTTTCGCCGAGCGCTTCCCGTGGGTGCAACTCTACACGCCGGTGAACGAGATGTTCATTTGCGCGATGTTCTCGGCGAAATACGGCTGGTGGAACGAGCAGCTGCGGTCGGACAAGGCTTTCGTCACTGCGCTCAAGCATATCGTCAAGGCCAATGTGCTGGCGATGCTCGCGATCCTGAAGCGCCGCGCCGACGCCATCTTCATCCAATCGGAATCGTCGGAATATTTCCACGCCGACAGCCCCAAGGCGATCCACATCGCCGAGCAGCTCAACTCCCGCCGATTCCTGTCGCTGGACCTCAATTACGGCCGCCGGGTCGATAGCGACATGTTCGAATATCTCACGGACAACGGAATGACCCGGCAGGAATATCACTTCTTCCTGCACAACCGGCTGAAGCAGCATTGCATCCTCGGCAACGACTATTACCGGACCAACGAGCACAGGGTGTACGAGGATGGGCGAACGACCGCTTCGGGCGAGGTGTTCGGATACACCGAGATCACCCGCCAATATTACAACCGCTACCGCTTGCCGGTGATGCACACCGAAACCAACCTGGTCGAAGGGCCCGTCGGCGATGAGGCGGTCCAGTGGCTGTGGAAGGAATGGGCGAATGTCCTCAGGCTTCGCAACGTCGGCATCCCGACTGTGGGCTTCACCTGGTACTCGCTGACGGACCAGGTCGACTGGGACACCGCGCTTCGAGAGCAGAACGGGCACGTCAATCCGCTCGGCCTCTACGATCTCAACCGCAATATCCGGAACGTCGGCCGCGCCTACAAGAAGCTGATCCGCGACTGGCGCGAAGTGCTTCCTGCTTCCAGCCTGTGCCTCACCGTCCCGATCGTCCCGCCGTCGCACTATGACACCCAAAGCTCCCGCGAGCAGGAGCATGAAGCGCAGGAGCGGTTGAGCAAGGAAGAAATCGACTTCGAGAGCGGAGACGGCCGATGAAGATCGCCACCATCGACACTTTCTACGTCGCGCCACGGTGGCTGTTCGTCCGGGTTGAAAGCGACGAGGGCGCCGTCGGCTGGGGCGAGGCCAGCCTCGAAGGCCATGCCGAAGCGGTCGAGGGCGCGTTTGCAGGCTTGCGCGACCGCTTCATCGGTGAGGACCCGTTCCGAATCGAGCATATCTGGCAGGTCGGCTATCCCGGCGGCTTCTATCGCGGCGGGCCTGTGCTGATGAGCGCGCTTGCCGGCCTCGAACAGGCGCTTTGGGACCTCAAGGGCCGCGTGCTTGGACTGCCGGTCTGGGAAATGCTCGGCGGGCGGGTGCGCGACAAAATCCGCGCTTATGCCTGGATCGGAGGCGACCGCCCGCACGAGATTGCGTCGGCGGCGCAGGGCCGGCGCGACCAAGGCTTCTCTGCGGTCAAGATGAATGCGACCGCGGAGCTGGACTGGATCGGGACCCCGAAGCTGTTCGACGAGGTCATCGAGCGGGTGAAGGCGGCGCAGGAGGTTGGAATGGATGTCGGCCTCGACTTCCATGGCCGAGTCCACCGGCCGATGGCGAAACAGCTTGCCAAGGCGCTGGAGCCGCTCGGGCTGCTGTTTATCGAGGAGCCGTTGCTGTCGGAAAATCATGAAGGGCTGAGGCAGATCGCCGAGCTTACCTCGACTCCGATCGCCCTTGGCGAGCGCCTCTATTCGCGCTGGGACTTCAAGCCTTTTTTCGAAAGCGGCGCGGTCGACATCATCCAGCCGGATCTCAGCCACGCCGGCGGAATTCTAGAGGTCCGGAAGATCGCCGCGATGGCCGAAGCCTATGACATCGCCGTCGCCCCCCACTGCCCGCTTGGGCCGCTGGCCCTCGCCGCCTGCCTGCAGCTCGCGGCCTGCGCGCCCAACGTCGCCATCCAGGAAATGAGCCTTGGAATCCACTATAATGTCGGCGCCGACCTGTTCACCTACTGCCGGCAGAAGCAGCAGCTGACGCCGACGGACGGCTATCTGACGATCCCGACGGGGCCCGGGCTGGGAGTCGACATCGACGAGGACGTGGTTCGGGAATCCGACAAGGACCGCCATCGCTGGCGCAACCCTGTGTGGCATCTTGCAGATGGCAGCTTTGCGGAATGGTGAGTTGCTGATGAGGGCAGCCGCGAACAGCGATTAGGCGACCCGGCGAATGCGCCGCTTGGAAGCCTCGTCTTCATTGTAGGGAATGCCATTGAGCTTCTCGCGAAGCTCCTCGATCCCGGGGTCCGGATTGACGACCGAGCCGGTGTAGCGCGCATCGCACGCGGCCTCTTCGGCGGTCAGGTCGCGGCTGTAGGAGATCGTCAGGCGGCGCCCGAACACGTCGTCTCCGCGCAGCTTCAACTCGGGTTCCGCGTCGGCAGGCAGGTTGTCGCGGATCGCGACCAACGTGTTGATCAGGCTGTCGAGCGACGTGTAGTCGCTGATCTCGATAAAGTCCTTTACGCGTCGACCCATCTTCACTCCCCGTCCCGCGGGGCCCAATTATTGTTGCGCAAAAATCCGGCGCAACTCCTAATGCAGATTTATCCCCAAGGAAGTTTAGCCCTCGTGAACAAGTTGGTCGGCTGAGGTTTAGGGCTGCATGGCCGACCCTCTGCTGACGCTCGTCACCGGTTCGCTCGAGCTGGAGCTTAGTCCTTCAATCGGTGGCGCAATTTCGAATTTCACCTGGACCGGCGGAGGCTGCCGCGCACCGATATTGCGAAAGAGCCACAGTCCGCTCGAAAATGTGCTCGACGCCGCCTGCTTTCCGCTGGTTCCGTTCAGCAACCGGATTCGCGGCGGGTGCTTTTCCTTTCGTGGCCGGCAGGTCCGTCTCGCCCCGAACATGGCCGGCGATCCGAGCCCGCTTCACGGCCAGGGCTGGACGAACGCCTGGCGGGTCGAAGCGGCAACGGATTCGGCCGCGGTTCTCGCCTTCGACCATGAGCCGGGCGAATGGCCATGGAGGTACGAGGCTCGGCAGGAGTTCCGGCTCGACGGCGATTCACTCCGCTTGCGGCTGGCGTGCCGGAATCGGTCGGACGAGCCGATGCCGAGCGGGCTTGGCTTCCATCCCTATTTCCACTGCGGGCCGGAGACGCGCATTCAAGCGGGAGTCGAGGAGGTCTGGACCATCGATGCGGACGTGCTTCCCGTCGAGCGGGTTAAGGCGCTCGGGACATATCGGATTGCCGACGATCCGGTGTGCGGGCGCGGGCTCGACAACGGCTATGGCGGCTGGAACGGGAGAGCGCTGTTCACCGATCCGGGCTGGCCCTTCGAGATTGAACTGAGCTCGCCCGCAACTCGCTTCTTCCAGATCTATTCGCCCCGGGAGGGCCGCATCTTCGTCGCCGAGCCGGTCACCCACGCCAATGCCGCGCTCAACGAGCCCGAAAAAAATTGGCACGCTGTCGGGTTGCGCCTACTCGATTCCGGTGAGGAGATGACTTTGGAGGCCCGCATCGGCCTCAAAGTAAAAGACGCCTAACTTTTGCCAGTTAACTTTGCACAATTACCTTTCGGGCTCTATTTAAATTAAACGACTCAAGTAAATAGCGACCCACTTAGGCCGTTTGTCCACACTGCGGATGACGGCCGGGGTGCTCGTGTCCCCCGGGAGGGGCACCGCACAGGTGGGAGGTTTGACGGCCAACCGGCTGCGTGGTCGCGGATTCGTGCACCCTCGATTTTGAGGGAGCCTACAATGTCCATCAGCACTTTCGATCTCGACAGCACGGCCGCCGGTACCGGCGCCACCGTTTCGTTCACCGAGCAGACCGAGGTCTTCCTGTTTCCGAATGCGACGTTGACGACTTCCGGCGGGAGTCCGGGCCGGGTCGACAGCATCACTGTTACCCTTTCGGGCGCCACCGCAACCGAAAGCATGTCGGTCGCCGCGGCGACCCTCACCAGCCTCGGGATGACCGGGTCGTACAATTCGGCGACTGGCGTGCTGACCCTGTCGAAGTCCAATGGGACCGACGCCGATTGGGTCACCGCGTTGAAGGCCGTCACCTATAACAACAGCAGCGACACTCCATCTTCGAGTTCGCGGTCCATCACTGTCGTTGCCACGGACACAAGTGGCCCGACGACGTCGACCACGAACGCGACGATCAATGTCACCGCGGTCAACGACGCTCCCGTAAACACCGTTCCTGGTGCCCAATCGGCGATCGAAGATAGCTCGAAGGTCATCGCCGGGCTGGCCATCTCCGATCCCGATGCGGGGTCCGCAACCGTCACCACCACCTTGTCGGTGCTGAACGGAACGATAACGGTCGCGACTGTAGGCGGCGGCGCGTCCGTCAGCGGCAGTGGGACCGGCACCGTGACGCTCACCGGGACCGTCGCCCAAATTAACGCCACCCTCGCTGCTCTCAACAGCGTCACCTACCAGGGCAATGCCAACTTCAACGGCGCCGACACGCTGACGATGACGACGAACGACGGCGGGAACAGCGGAAGCGGCGGAGCGAAGTCCGATACAGACACGGTCTCGATAAGCGTTTCGGCGGTCAACGACGCGCCTGTGAACACCGTCCCCGGAGCGCAGAGCGCGACCGAGGACACCGCCAAGGCAATCACCGGCCTAGCCGTCAGCGACATTGACGCCGGATCGGGGACCATCACGACGACCTTGTCGGTGCTTCACGGAACGATAACCGTCGCCACCGTCGGCGGCGGCGCTTCGGTAAGCGGAAGCGGGACCGACACAGTCACGCTGACGGGAACCGTGGCGCAGATCAACGCGACCTTAGCCGCCCTCAACGCCGTGACTTACGTCGGCGATGCGAATTTCAATGGCAGCGACACGCTGACGATGACGACGAACGACGGCGGCAACAGCGGCAGCGGCGGAGCCCTGTCGGACACCGACACAGTCGCGATCAGCGTCTCCGCGGTCAACGACGCGCCTGTAAAC
>DATAKH010000075.1:0-3766 GCA_036261735.1 Sphingomicrobium sp. | reverse complement strand
GAACCCGCGACCTCCGGCGTGACAGGCCGGCGCTCTAACCAACTGAGCTACACCCGCGCATTTTTCCTGGGTCCCACCGAAGCCGGGCCTCGATGAGAGGCGCGCGACCTAGGTGACGCCCTCTGCACTGTCAACAAGCCCGTCCTCATTTTCCTCGTCCTCCCCGACGTGGGTCAATGTGCCGTGCTCGAAGAGGAAACCGGCAATGTCGGGGGTGCCGGCCGCGGAGAAAACCTGCTTGATGATGATCAGCAGAGGAACCGCCAGAAGCGCTCCGGTCGTCCCCCAAACCCACGCCCAGAAACTCAGCGATATGAGGATCGCGAGAGGATTGATCTCGAGCCGTTCGCCAACGATCATCGGGGTTATCAGGTTGGCCTCGACCAGGTGCAGCCCGATAAATACCATCGGCGGAAGCATCGCTCCCCAGGCGTCGGGAAAGACCATCAGGCCACCCAGGAACAGCAACAGCGCCGAGGCGATCGGCCCAAGGTATGGGATAAAGTTCAACACCGCGACGATGCCGCCCCACATTACGGGAGAGGTCATCCCCAGTTGCCACAGGATAAGCGCGGTGAGGCCGCCGAGGCTGACATTGATGACGGTGATCGTGCCAAGGTAGGTCGAGGTCGAATCGACGACCTGCTGGATTACCCGGGCCGTCACCAGCGCGCCTTCGAAACTCCCGCGGCTGACGATCGTGCGCTCACGCATCTTCGTCCAGCCGGCGAGGAAGAAGAAGATCACCAGGAGCGCGAAAAACAGCTGGATCAACAAGTGCGGCGCCGACGTCGCCAGAAGGCCGGAAAGCGAGTTCGGGGTCTCGAGCCGGACGGTACGGCCGCTTTCCGGGCTCATTGCCATCTGCGAGATGATTCGCGTCGTGAACTCGTCGAAACTCTTGTAGAGCTGCAGCAGCGGGTCGAGCGTCGCCTGGACCTTGTCGATCCGCTCCGGGATCAGCCTTACCCAGTCGATCGCGGGGAGGATTATCGATCCCATCGCGAAGACGGTAAGCAGCAGGAAGAGCAGGATGCACAGGGCCGCTGCAAGCTTCGACGGTATGCCGCGCCGCTCGAACCATTCGAGCAGGGGCACGAGCGCCACTGCGACGACAAGTGCGGCGGTGACCGGCAGGAAGAACTCCGCGCCAGCGCGAAGCGCGAACGGAAGCGCAATGATCAGGCCGATGCCCCCGATCAGGGTCAGTGCCGCGAGCAAGCGGTCGCGCTTGGCCGTGAACGCCTCCGCCAGCGCGTGCGCGTCGGCAACCTTATCCGTCATCTCGCTCTTGCGGGTCTTGGCGTCCATCGAGCGAGCATATCCGGGGCGGCTGCTCCTCGCCAGCGGATTGCGAAAAGGCTGCCCGCCGCCTAGCTAGGGCCGGCTGCGGGGCCCCTGTGGCGGAATGGTAGACGCGCTCGACTCAAAATCGAGTTCCTAACCGGAGTGTCCGTTCGAGTCGGACCAGGGGCACCATTTTCGCTCGCAGATGATCCGGGGGATCATCGAGAACGAAAATCACGCTCAGCCGCTCCAGCCGACTGACGGGCACCAGGCTCGGCGCTCACGGTAGTCAATTCCGAGGCGCCTGCCTCCGGTAGCTGAGCGCTTCGGCAACGTGGATTCGCCCGACCTGCTCGGCCCCCGCGAGGTCGGCGATCGTCCGCGCCACCCGAAGGACCCGGTGGAAGCCGCGCGCGGAGAGACGCATTGCCGCGGCAGCGTCGGCGAGCAGCTTGCGCCCGGGCTCGTCCGGGGTCGCGACTTCGTCGAGGACTTCGCCGTCGGCTTCGGCATTGGTGCGATACCCGGAACCGTTGAATCGGCGCGACTGGATCTTGCGCGCGTCCGCGACACGAGCGGCGACCTCCCGGCTGCCTTCCGCCGGCGGCGGAAGAGTGAGGTCGGCCGCCGAGACCGCCTGAACGTCGACGTGAAGGTCGATCCGGTCGAGCAGCGGGCCCGACACCCGCGCCTGGTAATCGGCGGCGCAGCGCGGCGCCCGGCTGCAGGCAAGCGCAGGGTCCCCGAGATGTCCACAGCGGCAGGGGTTCATCGCCGCGACCAGCTGCACCCGCGCGGGAAAGGTGACGTGGGTATTGGCCCTGGCGACGCTGACTGCTCCAGTCTCGAGCGGCTGGCGAAGCGAATCGAGAACCTGCCGCTGGAACTCGGGCAATTCGTCGAGGAACAGCACGCCAAGATGAGCGAGGCTTATCTCGCCCGGGCGCACCTTCAGCCCCCCGCCGACCAGAGCCGGCATCGAGGCTGAATGGTGGGGAGCCCGATAGGGCCGCCTGCGCCTGATCTTGCCGCCGTTTAGCTCGCCCGCAACGGATGCGACCATCGACACTTCGAGAGCTTCCGATGGCTCCAGCGGCGGCAGGATTCCGGGAAGGCACGCGGCGAGCAGCGACTTTCCGGCGCCCGGCGGGCCGCTCATCAGCAAATTGTGGCCGCCGGCCGCTGCGATTTCGAGCGCTCGCTTGGCAACTTCCTGGCCTTTGACCTGGACGAGATCGGGTCCCCAATCCGCCGGCTCCGCTTCGGCGGGGGGTGGTGCCTCCAGCAGCGCGTTGCCCTTCAGGTGAGCGAGAAGCGCGAGAAGGTCGGGCGCTGCAATCACGTCCAGCTCGCCCACCCAGGCGGCCTCGCTTCCCTGCGCTGCTGGGCAGATCAGACCCTTGTCCTCGCCCGAGGCGTGAAGGGCGGCGAGAAGCACTCCCGGAGAGGCGGCAATCCGCCCATCGAGCGATAGCTCGCCGACCGCGACATAATGCGACAGAGCTTCGGCATCGGCCGCGCCGATCGCCGCGAGCAGGCACAAGGCGATCGGAAGGTCGTAGTGCGAGCCTTCCTTAGGAAGGTCTGCCGGCGACAGGTTCACCGTGATCACCTTGGGCGGAAGCGCGAGCCCGATCGATGCCAGCGCCGCGCGGACCCGCTCGCGGCTCTCCGCCACGGCCTTGTCGGCAAGGCCGACGATCGTGAACCGCGGAAGGCCCGACGAAAGCTGGACCTGGACTTCGACGGCGCGCGCCTCGAGCCCGAGGTAGGCGACGGTGGCCACGGTTGCGGCCATTATTCGCCACCTCCAGGGAAGCAGGAGTTCGGATTCGGATTGAGTACGAATCCCGCATGTGCGGGAATGACGATCGACACTGACGCGACTGGCAGAGGTCCCCCTAGCTCGGCATTGTCCTGCTAACGCGACCTTGGCCTCGGGGGCAAGCTCTTGCGGGTGCGCTCGCCGGGGGCCACATGAGGCGAATGATCACTCGTCGGCAATGGCGGCGGTTCATCGACAATGCGTTTGTCGAGTGGGCAATCTTCGGCGTCGGAGTGCTGCTGCTCATCCTTTCCCCGATCGTCGGCGCCCTCCCCGGGCCAGGCGGAATCATCGTCGCCGGAATCGGCCTGGCGATGGTGCTGAAGACCAGCATGTGGGCGCGTCGCCGCTACGTGAGATTCAAACGCTGGCAGCCCAAGGCCGGGCGAATGACCGACTGGGCGTTACGCCGCAAAAGCGCGCGCCGCCGCGAGGCAGTCCGCAAGGCGCAGCGCGACCAAGGCGAGACGCCCCAACCGCGCGCCGGCGATTGACTTCGACGCACCCGTCGCCTATCGGCGCGCGCAACGGAGGCTGCCCCAGCGGCGGCCCTTTTTCTTTTGAATTTTGAGGCATGAGCGATGAAGCGCACCTTTCAACCGAGCAATCTGGTCCGCGCGCGGCGGCACGGGTTCCGGAGCCGCATGGCGACCG
>DATAKH010000073.1:0-13627 GCA_036261735.1 Sphingomicrobium sp. | reverse complement strand
CGGTCGCCCATGGCCAGGATCAGAGCGCCTTCCAGCGCCATCATCCCGCCGAGCACGGTGACCAGCACCGCGACCCAGTCGTCGGGGCGCCACGGGCTGGCCATGTAGATTGCGGCTCCCGTCACCAGCACGAAGAAGCCGGTGATGAAGCGAAGCCCGGCCGAGCGCTCGAAATCGGCCAGCATCGCGGCCCAGGTGCCCGGCGAGCGGAATTCGCCGATCGAGGCGGTCAGCGAATAGAGCCCGATGAACAACAGGATCCAGGCGGGAATATCGGCGGTCTCGGCCATCTGTCTCTCCTCCCTACGGCCGCGCTAACGGCATCAGGTTCTGCGGGTCTCGGCAAAATGCCGACTCTCAGCCCTTTGCGGGATCCAACAGTGCCCCGCACTGTCGGCGTTCCCTCAAGGCTCCCCGGGAAGATTCGTTCGTAAAGAAAAGCCCGGCGGCTGGCCAGCCACCGGGCTTCTTTTGTCGCGCCTGGAACGCGGGCCTAGCGGCTGCGCGCGGCGTCCACTTCGGCGGCGGTGACGGTGCCGTCCTTGTTGGTGTCGGTCTTGTCGAACAGGGCAAGGCGCGGGCCGCGATATTCCTCGAGGCTGATCTTGCCGTCCTTGTTGGTGTCGAAGCCGGCGAGCGCCTCGTCGGGGGTTACGCGGGCGCGGACCGGCGACGCGGCGGCCTTGAACTCGGCGAGGCTGAGCGATCCGTTCTTGTCGGTGTCGAGGCGCGTGAACTCGGCCTGCATCTGCCGCTGGCGCTCGGCGTCCGCCGCCTGGATCGCCTTGGCCTGCGACGCTTCCAGCTCCGCCTTGGTGATCGAACCGTCCTTGTTGGTGTCGATCCCGGAAAAGGTCGTCTGGGTCTCCTGGACGACCGTTGCGCGGGTGATGGACTGCGCCTGGGCGGGCTGCGCCGGCTGGGTCTGGGCCGCCGCAGGAGCGGCGGTAAGGGCGAGGGCCGCAAGCGCGGCTGGGGTGAGGTAGCGGGTCAAGGTGCGAAGTCTCCTAGGGTGCGATCGTTTGGACGGGGTCTCGCACGCCCTAGCTGACTGTAAGATGAAAAGGAACGGTTCGGGAGCCGCGCCGCTCGCTTGAGGCACTGGGCCGAAAAGAGAAACGGCCCGGGATTTCTCCCGGGCCGTCCCCTTTGCGTCCGACGCTTAGCCGCGTTCTGGCGCCGGCGGCGGCGGCGGAGGCGGAGGCGGAGGCGACGGGCACATTTCCGTCGCCAGGATCACCGACCCGTCCGGGCAGGTCTGGGTCGCCGGCGGCTCCGGCGGAGGCGGCGGCGGCGGAGGAGGAGGCGGCGGCGGCGGAGCCGCAACCCCACCGAAATTGTAGATCAGGCTGGCGAGGAGGCTGTGCGAGCGCCACTTGCCGAGGAGTTCCTCGGTGGCGCCTTCCTCGACATTATATTTCGTGTTGAAGAAGCGGTACTTCACCCCGAGGTCGAGGTTCGGCGTAACGGCCGTCCTCACTCCCGCGAGGACCTGCCACGCGAGGTTCGAATCGGTACCCTGGAAGTTCAGCGCGTTGACCTTGTAGTTGGTGCGCGCAACGCCGACGCCGGCGCCGACGAAGGCACCGAGGTTTGTGCCGATGTCGAAGTCGACCAGGCCGTTGATCATCGCCGAAACGGTGCGTGCGCGACCGCCATTGTCGCCGAGGTACGGCCCGAACTCGTCCTCGAAATCGTCATTCGGAATCAACACGTCGGAGTCGAGGCTGGCGCGCTTGTAGCCGAGCTCGCCTTCGACCCGGAACATGCCGAGGTCGTAGCCCGCGACGATGTCGGCATCGATCCCGACCTTGTGGTCGAGGTCGACCCGAGTGTCGAAGGCACCGTCGAAGCCCTGGTATTCGGCATCGTCGTTGGTGATCCAGATTGCGCCGAGGTCGGCACCGACATACGGACCCGTCTGGGCGGCTGCAGGCGCCGCGACGGCGGCCGCGGCAACGGCCGCTAGCAGGTGAAACTTCATTCTTAAGCCCTTTCGCTGCTTTTGATGTCCCTGCAACAAAGGCGTTGGGCGGAAGTTTCAACCTCTATGGGGGCGAGACCGATTTTTTGACCCAGATTGTGCTCATAGGGCAACAACTCAGTTCAATTTGGCACATATCGGCCCCGGCTCGCCGTTTCCGGCCTTTAATCAAAGATATCCGAACCGCCGCTGATAGGACGCGCAACGCTCCCCGATCATGGCCGCGGAGCGGACGCACTCTTTCGGCACCGCGCGCCTGTCGCGCCCATGGCGACTTACGGCAATGGACTGACCGTGGCGCGACGCCTCGAAGCCACGTCCGTAAGCTTCGAGGTTCGCCGCCACCTCTCCCCCGCCGGGCCAGCCGGTGAATAGCGCGATCCGCTCGAGCTCATTCGCAGACTTGGTCACGTCCTCGTAGCGGGCAACGAGACAGGGCGTTCCGGAAGCCTCCAGCATGGCGAGATAGTCGAGAAGTCCCGCGCTTTCGCGGAGGCAATATTCGGTGACCCAATCATCACCGAAACGGTCCAGGTTTTTCTGGAGGCGATGCTTCTCGAAAAAGCTCAGCGCGACGTCGACGATATTGCGCACGCTGACGAGCACGCGGGGCGGAGCGAAGGCCTTCGTCATCGCCACATGTTCTTCGCAAAGCACCTCCTTCGCCGCCCAGCGCCGCCCGCAGAGCCGCGGCCCCATCAGCCGCCCGAACCGCTCCCGCGGACTCTCGTCGGTTTGCGCCCACTCGGCGTCGGCCACCGGCAGGTCGAGGGCCTGGAGCTGGATCCTGAGCAGCCGCGAGTTTCCTGGCCGAAGAAAGAAGGGCTCGTTGAACACGATGCGGTCCGGCGGGTTCGACAGCCAGTTGGCCAGCATCGTGCTTCCCGAACGGCCGATCGCCGCCATGTAGAAATCAGGCGGAGGCGGTTTCGGATGCTGTTCCGGCTCACGCATCCGCCGCCTCCGCGAGTAGGCGCAATTCGCGGGGGATGATCTGCGCGTTGCTTCGCTCGCGCCGGATTCGCTGAGCGGCAGCGCGCGAACGATCGAGGAACAGCGGCGGCCGGTCGATCATCTCCGCGATCCGATCAGCGAGCGAATCGCTGTCGTCGGGCGGAGCGAGCGCCGCGCAACGATCGTCGACGAACTCGCGTACCGCCGGGATCGCGTTGGTGACGGGGACGAGGCCCGACGCCATCGCCTCGTCGCGGGACAATCCCTGGGTGTCGAGCCGCGTCGGAACGAGGAAAATGCCATGGCGGGCGTGCTCGCGGGCGATCTCCTCCTGCCGGAGGAAGCGCCTCGAGATCGAGACGTTCGGGACGTTCGCCAGCGGCGCCAGCGTTTGGTCGAACAGCGGCCCGTCGCCGATGATGGTGAAGCGGAGCCTGCCGGAAGGTCCGCGCGAGACCAGCTTGCCGATTGCCTCGACCGCGAGGTCGTTGGCGTAGGTTCGGGAATCGAACGGGCGGATCAGGAGGACGCTGTAGCGATCGTCGGCGGCTTTCTCCCGATAGGCAAAGAGATCGGTGTCGACCGGGTTGGGAACGACCTCATACTGGTCTTCATCCAGCACGGACGCCAGGTCCTCCCGGGCGAGGTCGACCGACGCTTTGGACACGAACACGAGCTTGAGCCGCGCCGGCAGGTCGCCGAGCAATCTTCTCCAGAAGCGGCATCGCCCTTCGACTTGCCGCAGGGCAGCGGTCCGATCGGGCTCGGGAAGGACGACGGACTTGTGGCGCATGAAAGCGGGGATTTCCGAGCCGTGGAGCCAGGCGCGCACCGGAAACCGCGATGCAATCGGAGCGAGCGCGTCCCACATCGCCTCGCTGAGGCCGTGGACGGCGACCACGTCAGGCTTCCATTCGGCGGCGAATGACGCAAGCGCCTCTGCCCCGCCCGTCCAGCAGGATATTCCGTCGAAATCGTGGCTGGAAAGCGGTTGTGCAGCGTCCGGCCGGAACACCCGGACCTCGTGGCCGGCGGCGCGATAGGCGACGACCCGGCGATGGACGAACGGATATTTGTACAGGTCACCGGGCGCGGGATACGACCTTGTGACTACGAATATGCGCAAAATGGCGGCTCCGGTCGGCGGCGGTCAGCGAACATGGCGCCAGATGCCGCCGCTAAGGCGAAGGCTCTCCGGAGCGCCGCCGAGGAATTCGCGAAGGGCGCCGAGAAAGCTCGTCCGCCACAAGTCGGCATATTCGTCGGGGTTCTTGACGATGACCGGATCGGGGAGCTTGCGAAGCATGAAGCCGATCTTCCCGTTGCGCCACAGCGGCGCCGCGAAGATCGACGGAACGCCCATCCTGTGCGCGGTTCGGGCGGCGAAGCTCGAATAGGTGATTTCCTGCCCTTCGAACATGATCCGCGGAGCGGCGAGGTTGATCGCTCCGTCGACCCCGATGACGACCGCATATTTCTGCCGGAGCGAACGCATGAACGCCTGAGCGATCTGCATGTCCTCCTGGTCGCTCGTGGAAATCAGGGACTTCGCATAGGAGGTTCGAGCAACGCTTGGAGTCGAGGCCACCCAGCGCGTCGGAACGCCCAGCAGCTCGAGAGCGAGAGGGCCGGCATACATCGGGCCGACGTGAGCGGCGGCGACGATGAGCCCATTGCTGACGTCGATACCGCCAAGGAATTGTTCCGCCTCGGCCAGGTCGGAGAGCCTCCGCATGGGCTCGTGCACCTGCGTGTCGCGGCATTCCAGCCAGTCGAGGAGGTAATGGTCGGCCAAATGCCCCCATTTCGCGCGGCGCTCCCACTCCTCGCGGTCGTTGCCGAGCTCTTCGCGGCGCAAGCTCCAGGCCCAGTCGAGACGCGCCTTCGGTATCGCAGCCTCGTCGAGCTTGTCCCACAGCGCCGCCAACCCCTTTTCGAAATCGTCGGGCAGATTCGCAGCCCGTTCCGCAACGAAAATGTCGAACACCTTGCGCGCCTCGTCGCGCCGGCCCGCCTGGCTCAGCGCGCCGGCGGCATAGCGCTGCCAGCGCGGCGACGACGGCTGCAGCTTGAGAAGCCGCCTGAACTCCACGGCGGCCTCGGCGAACCGCCGGCATTGCTTGAGGGCCCGAGCATGGAGCGCCCGGGTCTGCGCGTTCTTCGGGCGCAGCTCGCAGGCGGCGCTGAGATAGCGGACCGCCTCGTCATAGGATCCCTGCCGAAGGAGGGCCTCCCCAAGAGCGGCGTTCATCCGGTGGCTTCCGGGGTCGAGCGCGACGCCCTTGCGCAAGTGGCCAATCGCCTTTTCGAAACGGTTGCCGGAGGGCCGCGCGAGGTGCGCTTCGCCGAGGTAGCCGCGAATGGCCGCGCCATCCCACCCTTCGTCGAGGAGCCGCTCGCCGGCTTCGACCGCATGATCGTAGCGGCCCGTTTCGAACAGGGTGCGCACGACTGCCCCGGCGAGCTCGCAGTCCATCGATTCGCATTCGGCGGCTTCCCTTGCGAGGACCGCCGCCCGGTCGCTTTGGCCGCTTCTCGCCAGTGCCAGCATTGCGGCGAGCGCGAGCCGGCCGTTATCGGCGGCGAAGTCGGCGATTTGCGCCGCGTGCCGCCCCGCCTCCTCGACCCGCCCGCCCTGGATAAGGAGCAGGAGGTACTGGCTGTTCGTGCCCGGATCTCGCGGGTCGCGGGCGACGGCACGCGCGGCGTCGGCGATCGCCTCGTCCCATTTCTTCTGCCGGCCAAGCAGGCTTGCCCGGAGCCGGAGATCGCGGATTGCCGGATCCTCGCCGGCGACGAGCGAGTCGAGCACCGCCAGCGCCTTGCCGGTTTCCCCGGAATCGACCAGCGGCTTGACCACCCACCGCCGCAGGTCCTCGCTTCCCCAAGCGGCGAGAGACGGATTTTCGGCCAGGATCTTGACCCCGCTGGCAACCCTGCCCGAGCGGATCAATGCGGCGGCATAAGCCAGCCTGCATTCGCCAGAGCGCTTTTCATCGGCCGTCAGGTGGCGTTCGTAGAGGGCGATCGCCTGCTTCCAGCGGCCGGCCCGAAGCTCCTCGCGCAGGTCGTCGGCAATGGTGTCGCTTATCGGCGGCGCCATCGCGTGAAGACCTCCGTCACTCGTACCGGGCCGGTCTCGCCGCGGATTCGCGGAAGGCCGAACAGAAGCGCGTAGACAATCGCCAGCAGGAACAGGATCGGCCAGGCGATCGACAGCACGTCGCGCACCTTGGGGAAGGCACCCGCCGACATCGCCACGATGGTGACGAAATAACGCCGCTGCTCGAGGATCTTCAGATAGGCTTCCTGAAGCGTGTTGAGCGCCGACTGGTAGCGGGCCTGGGCGATTTCCTTGTTAGCGTTGGCGCCTTCGACCTCGTTGAGAGTACGCAGGAGCGAGCCGCCGCCGGGGTTGGAAAGACGCCGCTTCTGGTCGGCGATCTGCGCCTGAAGCTCCTCGACCTGCGCCTTCAGGCGGGGCAGCAGCGGACTGTTCGTCAGCCCCTGCTCGAGAAGCGAGTTGCGCTGCCTTTGCGCCTCGGCGAGCTGGAGTTGAAGCTGGCTGATCAGCTGGTAGACGGCGGTCGCGGTCTGCTCCGGGCTAACGTCGCCGCGGCGAGCCTGGACCGCGGCAAGCGCCCGGCGGCTCTGCTGGACGTCCTGTTCCGCCTCCCGGACGTCGGCGGTCAGCGAGCGGATCTGGTCCTCGCTCATCTTTTTCGAAAGCGCGTTCACGTGGCTTTCGGCGGCGCTGAGGATCGCATTGCCGAAGCGCACCGCATCCTCCTTTGTGCGGGCATAGACGTAGAGGTGGAGAATGCCTTCCTGGACGTCGACCTGGACCCGGACTCGCTTCAGATAATAAGCGTAGGGATCGCGGTTGAAGCCGAGCGGGCTGTTGAACCGGGTAAGCACGTCCATTTCCGGCGACGCGAAATGGTCGAGGAAAGCGTGACGTTGCTGGAGAGTCTCCATCATTGGCCGCGACAGGATATATTCGCGCGCCTTGAAAGCGTCGGAAATCGTGCTTCCGGCGCTCCCCACCGCGAACAGGCCCGCCGACGGCGACGGCGCCGACTGCGACGCGGTCTGGACGGTGAACACCGCCTCGCCCCGGTAGAGCGGAGTCGCGATCAGCGCGACGTAGAGAAGCACCGCGAGAAGCGGAATCCCGACGAACAGGGCAGCCCGCAAGACGAGGCTTCGAACCCGCAGCCGCCGCCTCTCGAGGATGGTCTCGCGCATGACTTCGACATCGGCATCGGCCGGAGCGCCGGCTCCGGGCGAATCCTCGGTTGCCCAGCCCAGCCTAGCCGCTTCGGAATCGGCTTCGGCGGCCGCGGGCGAAGTGCCGCCGGCCTGCTGCCGCTCTCTCCAGCGTCTGATGCGTTCTTCGTTATCCATCGTCGAAACCTAGTAAAAAATGTTGATACAACAATTAGTTAGGCCAAGTCGAACGAGGCTAATTCGTCCTCGAACTCGTCGGCCGCGGATTCGCGGACGCTCGCTCCGAACAGCTCGCTCGCTTCCTCGTGACTGGCGCACATGACGAACTTGCCTCGGATCAGCGCGCCGTGGCGGTCGCAAATGTCCCTGGTCAGCTGCGGCTTGCTTGCGACGAGGATCAGTCCGGCGGTGCGCAAGCGGTCGGCCAGCGCGGCCGCGCATTTGTCGCGGAACTTCTCGTCCCCGATCCCGACCTTTTCGTCGGCGAGATAGGTCTTCGCGGGAATCGCGAAGCTGGCCGCGAACGCGAGGCGGCCGCGCATTCCGTTGCTATAGAGCTGCAGCGGCTGGAAATAATCGTCGCCGAGCTCCGAAAATTCGAGGCAGAAGGCCGACATCTCGAGCGGGTCGAGGCCGACCAGGCGGGCGATATTGTGGATGTTTTCCTCGCCGGTCATGGTGCCGACGAAGGCGCCGCTGTAGCCGAGCGGCCATCCGCCGTCGTCGCGCACGACCGCGCCGCTGTCGGGATGGTCGGCGCCGGCCAGCAGGCGGATGATCGTGGACTTGCCGGTGCCGGGAGGGATGAGCACCCCCACTTTCTCGTCAGTCCGGACAGCGAGGTCGGCCTCGAACAGCACCACCTTCGGCACGCCGAAGGACATGTAATAGCGAGTGCAGTTGACGAAGCCCCACATGGTCAGTTCCGCTGCGTAAGCCGGACCGCGGCTGCGAGCGCGATCATGCCCGCAATCCAGGCCAGCGGATAAGCGGCTGACACGGCCCGCGCTTCATAATGGTCGAGCATTCCGCTCCGCGAAATCTCCACCGCGTGCAGGAGCGGGTTCCACAGGAACAGCGGGAGGACGCGTTCGGGAAGCTCGTTGGAGGTGAAGAAGATTCCGGAGATGAAGAAGGCCGGCCGCAGAAGGACGATCCCTAGCTGCCGGAAACCCGGCCTGATTTCGGTAAGGGCAACGAAGAAGTAGGCATAGCTCGCCCCGAGGGCGCAGGCGAGCGTCGTTCCGAAGACCCAGCGCAGCGGGTCATCCATCTCGCCGTTGCCGAACAGCAGCGCGTTGAGAGCGGCGACGAGGGCGAAGACGACGAACACGTTGACCCACTCGAGAAGCGCGGAGCTGACCACACCATGCTCGAGCTTGACGGTCGGGAAGATGAGCAGGCGCTGCATCGCCGCGTTGGTGCGGCTGACCGCATTCACCGCATAGCGGAACCCGATGTAGGGGACGAGCCCGGAGATGATGAAGGTGATCGTGTCGGTGTAGACCGGCACCCTTCGGCCGAAGAGGTAGAAGGCGAAATAGGTGCCGGCGATCCACACCAGCGGAACGACATAGGTCCAGCCGAAGCCGAGGAAGTTGCCGGTCAGCCGGGACTGGATGTCGCGGCGAACGAGGGCGGCGATGACATCGGCGCTGGCGAAGACCCCCGACCCCAATGCGGCGGGCGCCTGCCTGCCGGCTCTGCCGGGGGCGGAGGTCATGGCACCACCAGCGACGCGTTGCGGCCGGCGGTGACGGCCTGCGCCACGGCGAGCAGCAGCTGCCTGGTCTGGGCGAAGGAGGCGTTCGACACCAGGATCGCGTCGTCGGGCCGGACCACGAACCGGTTCGCGAGCGCGATCGATTCCGGACGGCGCATGTCCGCTTGGTAGACGATCGGCGGCGCCGCCGGATCGGCCTGGACCCTGAGCACGAACACGGCCCTCGGGTCGGCCGCGTCCGGGTTGAGCCCCTTGGCTGCGCCGAGCGCCTCGATCAGGGTGAAGTCGCGCCGCGGGATGTCGATGGACCCCTGTTCGCCGGTCGCCCCGAGCACGGTCACGGTCTCGGTGACGGGCGACAGGATGAGCGAATCGCCGGGGCGTAGCGGGATGTCGAGCGCCGGGTTCTTGTAGATGTCGCTTAGCCGGACCGTCCCCGAGCGCCCGTCGCGGCGCACCGTCACGGCGAGCATCTCCGGGTTCTCCTGGTCGGGCGCGACCTCGGCAAGGAGTTGGCCGAGCTGGGTCCGGCCGCGCTCGATCGGATAGGTTCCCGCCTTGGATGCGGCGCCCTGCACGCTTACCAGTCGGCTTCGCGTCTGGACCGGCCGGATGTCGACCTGCGGGTCGGCGACGACGGTGCGTAACCTGCGCAACACCTCGCCGCGAACCTCCGCCAGAGTCAGGCCGGAAACCCGGATCGCGCCAGCATATGGGATGAACAGCCGCCCCGATTCATCGACGACCATCTCTCCAAGGTCGGACACGCCCGTTGCGCCGAACACGCTCGGCGATCCGCTCTCCCAGATACGCACGGCAACCCGGTCGCCGGGCCCGAGGCGGTCGTAATCGAACTCGCCGGCCTGGATGAACTCGGCGGGAAAGCTCGCCTGCGCCGGCGGTGCCGGCGGAAGCGTCTGTGCGGTAAGCGGGACCAGCACGATTTGCCCCTGGTCGGCGGACGACCGAACGTCGCCGAGCGAGCCGACCGCAGCGGGCATAGTGCAGCCGGATACGAGCAGCATGGCGGCCGTCGCGGCGGCGACTCCGGCGCAGGTGCGCGTCGCTCCTGAACCTCGAACGGGCATTTGGGGGTTCCTTCGGGCTAGGCTGCTCTTCGCGATGGCGGGTCGAGCGACTCCATTCGCGCTCGCGGGAGCCGATCGAACGTGCAGCTCACATATTGAGAAAGCATGTGCGGTATAGAAAAGTGCGTGTCGAGGAAAGTTCGGCCGACGCCGCCTTCCGCAAAAATCGTGCGGTCCGCCGATTGTTCCGCGAGCCCCCGGACAAGCGCCACGGCGTTGTCGAGATCGGGGTCTTCGGCGCATTCGAGGACCCCGCCGGTGACTCCATCGACCAGGCATTCGGCGGCCCCGCCGGCCGGCGTCGTGACCACCCTGACGCCCATATATTGCGCCTCGATCAACACGTTCGGGAGGCCCTCGTAGCGCGACAGGAGGATTAGCGCGTCCATTCTCGTCATCCAGTAGCCGACTCGATTCGAAGCGCCGACGAACAGGATCCGGTCGCTGATCCCCAGATCCTGAGCGAGCTTCTCGGCATTGGGGAGAAGCCGCCCGCCGCCGACAAGAACAATCCGAGTTCGCGGATGATGCTTCAGGTAGCGCGCGGCGAACCGGATCCACAGCAGAGGCTGCTTGTCGGTGTTGAATCGGAACACGCCGCCGATCGTGTGCTCCGCATCGGCGGTCGCCTGCTCGAACTCGGCCCAGCGCCGCTCGCACTCGTCCGAAGGCACCGACTGCATCGGCTCGACTCCATTATACACGATCGCAAACCGGCTGTGGGGAATGCCCAGCCAGTCGGCATAGGCATGGGCCGCGCAGACGTTGTTGCTGATGAACGACACGCCGGGGATCTGTGCCATCGCCTGGTAGAAGGCCTGGTATTCCGGCCGGAACATGTGCTTGCGCATGCTCGGCGGGAGACCGCGGATCGCAAGCTGGATATGCGGGACCCCGGCAATCAACGCCGCAAGCCCCGCAAACAGGCAGGCGCCGTCCTGCCATATCGAAACCGTGTCGGTACGCGCCTCGCGGAAATAGTCGACCAGCCGCTTGACGCCGTAGTTCACGCTCGAAGGAATGAAGGTCAAAAGTTCGAGCAGGTCCGGATCCTCGATTCCCAGGTTCTTGGGAGCGACGGGCCGGAATTCATCGATCTGGTGGACCGCGACGCCCGCCCCATCGAGGTCGGGCAGGTAGAAATCGTTCTGCCGGTCCGGGTCATACGAACGGACTAGGACGTCGACGGGGTGGTTGAGCGCTATTCCTGCGACCGAACCGCGGTCAGCGCGCGCTCGCTCCAGCTCGACCGCGAGGCGAGTCAGCTGGCGCTCCGCCCCGCCGGCCCCGAGGCCGCCGGTGATGAGGCAAAGGCGCCCGAGGCCGCGATCCGAGCAGTCGCGAACGTCGCGATTGCGAAACCGCAGGATCGCGTTCTTCATCGAGATAATTCGGGCGTCCTGGCCGCGCGGCGGAGGAGTCCCTTCCAGGCGTGTCAGTAGTGCGTGAAGACTGTGAACCCTGTCGATAAGATCGCTCTTTTTGGCTCCCTCGGGAAAGGCGGCGCGAAGGGGCATGAGCACGTCGTGAGCGTGTGTGAGAAATCCGTTGCCGAAAAGGTGACGGCCGTAGCTCATTCGCACATCGCGCCGTTCCGGCTCCGCCTTGAGCAGCTGGTCGTAAAGCGAGCGCGAACGGTCGATCTCCCGTGCTTCGAACAGCAGCTCCGCCTTCACGAGCAGGTCGGTGTCCGCGAATGGATAGGAATCGACGACAGCGACCGCGTCTTCGAAGGCCTTTCGCTTGATCAACCGCCTGACGCGCGCCGATAGAAGCAGAACGTTGCCTGGGAACCGCTCGTCGAGCCTGCTCCACCTCTGGTCGAACACATCCTCGTCTTCGATGGACTCGAGTTCCACCAGGTCCGCTTCAAGCGCGGCCGCGGTTTGCGCCAGTACCGGCGTCGGGCCGAAGTCCAGCAATCGCTTGTCGACCTCGAACTCCGACGTCGAATTAATATTTAACATCAATGATTCACCCCGGTACGCAATCGACGGCATTATCGCGGATTGCGCCGATGGCCTATCGAAAGTGAAGGGTCAAGCGGTTGCCCGAATCTCCGCGCTCGAGCGCCGGCGGGCCAAGGTCTCGCAGCGGTCGAGAGCTTTGGCCGCGGATTCGTTATCCGGAGCGAGCAGGTGGACCCGGCTCCATACCTCTGCAGCCTCGGCGAATCTGAACTGGCGCATCAGTTCCAGGGCGAGCCTTCGGAGCATGCTCTGGTCGTCCGGCCGGATCTGGGAGATCAGCCGCAAGACTCTTTCCAACTCGTCGCTGTCCCCTTCGGATTTTTCGATTTCAACCGCAATCGACCGAAGCCGCTTGTACATCCGCGCAAGCTCGCGCTGGACGCGATCGACTTCGCCGGTACGGCGGGTGATCGAACCTGCCAGAATGAGTGCTTCCTCGAACCGCTCCGCGATGATCAACTCGCGCAACTGCCTGAGCGCCCGAGTCCGAAGTGTCGGAAGAATCCGGTCCGCTTCGGCGCGAAGTTTCGCCGGAACCGACTCGTCTCCGCTCAATGAGCCGTACATTTCCAGCGCCAGGCGATATTCGCCGGCGTTCATTGCGATTCGTCCGGTCCAGCGGCGCAACAGCTGGTCCTGCGCAACGTCGCCTTCGACGCTTGCGAGGAGACTGAGCGCCTCCGATTCGCGACCGGTCTCGTCGAGCGCCCGCGCAATTGCCACCGCGATCGAGGCATCGGCCTTGATCAAATCGCCGGACTTTTCGGCGAGCTGAATAACCTCTGCGGGCCCCTTCGCCTCGGCTTCGCGGACCGAGCTTCGGACGTCGCGGATCCACTCGCGAATCTGGCGCTCCGCCAGGGCGGCAAGGCGCGATGTTCGAAGCTGTCCAGGCGGGACATCGGCAAGCGCCGCGAGCGCAGTCGCGCAACGATACGCGCTATTGCCCTTCCCGCTCTCGAACAGCTCGGCGCTCCGGTCGAGGATATTTTCAATGAGCGCCGCCCGGCGCTTCGCGAGCGGCGGCGCAAGTCGGCCGATTCCCACCAGGGTAGCGACCGAATCGGCGACCGCGCCGTAAAGACCGGCCGCGAAAGCTTCCTCGACCAGATCGACGACCGCTCCCTTGTCGTCGACGATGGAAATCGCCGCGGCGAAGAGCTCTTCGTCGGAATGTTCGACTGCCCATTGAGAAAGGGCGAAGGCGCCGCTGGACGAACTGCCGAGATTTTCGAGCAGCTCTTCACGCCATTGCGCCACCAGCTCTTCGGCCCCATGGTCGGTGAGCAGGCGAAGGGCCTGCAGAGCGGCGGACAAGTCGCTGCGGTTCAACCGGAACGATTGCTTCGCGAAGGCGATCGCTTGCTCATGTTTGCCGAGGCGTTCCGCCGCCCGGCTTGCGGAAACATAGAGCTCGGCGTCTTCATATTCATCGTTGATCAGGTTGGTTGCGACCTGGAGCGCTCGGTCGAAGTCTTCGATCGCGGTCAGCGCGTTTAGAAGCGCAATTCGAACCGGCTGCGACAGCTCCCTGTCGTCGCGCTGCGTGAGATCCTCCACTGCGCCCGCGAAATCGCCGATCCTCGAGCGCACGCTTCCGCGAAGCTCGATCAGCGGAATCGAATTGGGTGAACGGGCCACCGACGCATGAATCTCCCTCGAATTTTCGAAGAAGTCG
>DATAKH010000060.1:0-4924 GCA_036261735.1 Sphingomicrobium sp. | reverse complement strand
GGCGACGGTGGCGTTGGTCACCTTGTCGATGAGGATGAATCCGCCGAGCACGCGGTTGGAGCTCGTCCCAGGCGAGTCATAGGGCTCGAAAACGATTTCGCGATCGGTCGAGATCTCCGCCACGCCGATTGAATTGAGCCCAAGCGTTTTCGCGGCGAGATGGTCAAGTGTGTTGACGTTCACTTCGTACTTGGGCTCGTGGACGGTTGCGGTGACCGTCTCGGTCCCGATCTTCATCCAGTAGCCGCGGCCGGGGAGCAGCTCATCCTCGCTCATCCACACGACCGTGGCCTCGAACTGGTCTGCGGCTTCGGGCGGTTCGGCCGCGGCGGCGATGACGTCCCCGCGCGAGCAATCGACTTCGTCCTCAAGGGTGACTGTGACCGACTGGCCGGCGACTGCCTCGTCGAGATCGCCGTCGAAGGTGACGACCCGCGCGATCCGCGTGGTCCGGCCGGACGGCAGGATCCGGATTTCGGTGCCCGGCCCCATCCGTCCCGAAGCGATTTGGCCGGCGAATCCGCGAAAGCCCTGGTCTGGGCGGTTGACCCATTGCACCGGCATCCGAAGCGGCTTGGCGGCGTCCGCGCTGGCATCGATTTCGACGGTGTCGAGATAATCGAGCAGGGTCGGCCCGGAATACCAGGGAGTCGCTTCGCTCCGGCTGATGACGTTGGCGCCCTCGGCTCCCGAAACCGGGATCGCCTGCCAGCCTTCGATCCCGATCTTCTCGGCGAACCGGCGATAGTCGCTGCAGATCGCGTCGAACGCTTCCTGGTCATAGCCGACCAGGTCCATCTTGGTCACCGCCAGCAGGACGTGGCGGATCCCGACCAGGTGGGCGAGATAGGAGTGGCGGCGGGTCTGGGTCAGAACGCCCTTGCGCGCATCGATCAGCAGCACCGCGACATCGGCGGTTGACGCCCCGGTGATCATGTTGCGGGTATATTGCTCGTGGCCCGGCGTGTCGGCGACGATGAACTTGCGCTTGTCGCTTGCGAAGAAGCGATAGGCGACGTCGATGGTGATGCCCTGCTCGCGCTCGGCCGAAAGCCCGTCGACGAGGAGCGCGAAATCGAGCTTGCCCTTGCCGCCCGCTTTCTTGCTCTCCGCCTCCAGCGTCTCCAGCTGGTCGTCGAACACCTGCCGGCAGTCGTAAAGCAGCCGCCCGATCAGCGTCGACTTGCCGTCGTCGACGCTTCCGCAGGTGATGAAGCGAAGCATCTCCTTGCGCTCGTGGCGTGCCAGCCACTCGCCGACATCCCGGGCGATTAGGTCACGGTCGTGTTCGAGGACACGGGCCATCAGAAATAGCCCTCTTTCTTCTTCTTCTCCATCGACGCGGCGCCGGCGTCCTTGTCGATTGCGCGGCCCTGCCGCTCCGATGTGGTTGTAAGCAGCATCTCGGCCACGACTTCCTCGACCGTCGCCGCTTCGCTCTCGACGGCACCGCTCAGCGGATAGCAGCCGAGCGTCCGGAACCGGACCTTGCGCGGGCGGGGCGTGTCGCCGTTCAGCGGGAAGCGATCATCGTCGACCATGAGGATCAGCCCGTCGCGCTCCACGCACGGCCGCTCGTCGGCAAAGTAGAGAGGGACGATCTCTATTCCTTCGCGAAGGATGTATTGCCACACGTCGAGCTCGGTCCAGTTGGACAGCGGGAAGACCCGGACGCTTTCGCCCTTGTTTTTCTTGACGTTGTACAGCGACCAAAGCTCCGGCCGCTGGCGTTTCGGGTCCCAGCCGTGACTTGCGTTGCGGAAGCTGAAGATCCGCTCCTTGGCGCGGCTCTTCTCCTCGTCCCTGCGAGCGCCTCCGAACGCGGCATCGAATCCGAACTTGTCGAGCGCCTGCTTCAGCCCTTCGGTCTTCCACATGTCGGTGTGCAGCGGCCCGTGGTCGAACGGGTTGATCCCTTTAGCTTCCGCTTCCGCATTCTTGTAGACGATCAGCTCGATCGCGGGGTCGGCGGCGACCTTGTCGCGAAGCTCGTACATCGCTTTGAACTTCCAGGTCGTGTCGACGTGAAGCAGCGGGAACGGCAGCGGCGCCGGGAAAAAGGCTTTCCTGGCGAGGTGGAGCATCACCGCCGAATCCTTGCCGATCGAATAGAGCATCACCGGCCGCTCGGCTTCGGCCACCGTCTCCCGAAGGATATGGATGCTCTCGGCTTCGAGCCGGTCGAGATGGGTCATGCTCGTCGATCGTGAAGAAGCTTGCATGCGAGAGCCGCGAAGGTCCGGGATAATGTGGGGCCCGTCACTCGGGCTGCTGAAGCTGTCGCAGTGGCTCGGCTTGCCCGTCCAAGTCAAGGCGCGGCGCCTCGTTCACTTGTCATTCCAGCCAGAGCTTCTAGAGGGAGGGCGCTCCGGAAAGGCGCTTCGGCGCAATCCGTTTTCAGTCGCGTTTAACGACGCCGTGACGAGCAGCTGCTGCCCGCCATGACGTCGAGAGCGCCCCAGTTTTGTAAAATCCAAAGGTCAAGATGAGCGAAAAGATTGCAGTGATCGGACTCGGCTATGTGGGGCTGCCGCTGGCGGTCGCGCTGGCGAAAAAGTTCGACGTGCTCGGGTTCGATGTCAGCAATTCGCGGGTAGAGGCGCTCCGCTCCGGGTTCGACTGGACCAACGAAGTGTCCCCTGACGAGCTACGCTCCTCGGGCCTCCGCGTTACCGGCGACCGCTCCGATCTCGAGGGACACAGCCTTTTCATCGTTACTGTTCCCACTCCGATCGACGCCGCCAACCGGCCCGACTTCGGAGCCATGCTGACCGCGTGCGAAATTGTCGGTCCGGCGCTCCGTCCCGGCTCCGCCGTCGTCTTCGAGAGCACCGTCTATCCCGGAGTCAGCGAGGAAGTTTGCGCTCCCGCGCTCGAGAGGGCGTCGGGGCTCCGCTGCGGAGAAGATTTCACGATCGGCTACAGCCCCGAGCGGATCAATCCCGGCGACAAAGAACGCCCGCTTCACAAGATCACGAAGATCGTCGCCGCCCAGGACGAGGAGACGCTGGAGCGGATCGCGGCCGTCTACGGCGCCGTCATCGACGCCGGAATCCACCGCGCCAGCTGCATCAAGGTCGCCGAGGCGGCGAAGGTCATCGAGAACACGCAGCGGGACGTGAACATCGCGCTGATGAACGAGATTTCGAAAATCTGCGATCTCGTCGGCATCCGCACCAGCGAGGTGCTCGAAGCGGCCGGCACCAAGTGGAACTTCCTCAAATTCTACCCGGGCCTGGTCGGCGGCCACTGTATCGGCGTCGATCCTTATTATCTCACCGCCAAGGCCGAGCAGCTTGGCTACCACCCGCAGGTGATCCTGTCGGGGCGGCGGATCAACGACGGCATGGGCGCCTATGTCGCGCAGCGCGTGGTCAAGCTGCTCGCGATGCGCGACCAGCCAATGCGCAAGGCAAGGGTCGGAATCCTCGGCTTCACCTTCAAGGAAAACGTGCCCGACATCCGCAACTCCAAGGTCGTCGACATCTACGAGGAACTGCGCGCATTCGGAATCGAGCCGATGGTCCACGACCCTGTCGCCGATCCGGAAACCGTGAACCAGACCTACGGGGTCGAGCTCAAGGAGATCGACGAGCTCAAGGATCTTTCTGCGCTCGTGGTCGCTGTGGCTCACGATCAATTTGGGGCGATCGACGGCGCCGGCTACAGCGACATGCTTGCGCAGGACGGCATCCTCGTCGACGTGCGGTCCCGGATCGACCCAGCCTCGCTTCGCACCGATTTGAGTTATTGGAGCCTCTAAATCGCTGAAAAGAGCCACTAATCGACAACAGCCAAAGGCTTCGCTATCTGGTGGCCGCGCCGATCTGCGGTGCTGCACTTTCGAATAGGAGATATGCGCGCCCGCGTGCCGACGGAGCGCTGAAGGCCGGCCGACAGGAAGAATTGTGACCCAAATGCGTATTACTCCAATCGGCACCTGCCGGATTCACACACCCCTCAAGCGCGGTAGCCAGCGCTATCCGATCGCCCTCGAGCTGGGGCGTAACTATGGGTTCGTGCACACCGGCGCGGAGGCCCTGCAGCTGATCCGCTTCCTCCACGGCGAGCTGGAAATCCCGCCGGAGGTTGCGCCGCTGGTCGTCAGTGGCGGGGACATCAGTGGCTTTGCAGAGCAAAGCTGGTCGCCAGCCGACCTCAATGTCGTCGAGATTAGCTCCGCCAAGAAGCTGCTGTGCGGCGATCATGCGGTCCAGATCAACTACGTCTATCGCTATTTTGCGGACTTTTTCGCCAACCGCGAGCGTTCACGGACGTTCTGGAGCCTGATCCGCGCCGGCCACCGCGGCGATCTCAATACTTACCTCCGGGACGAGCGATCGTACCGGCTCCTGTCGCACGAGGACCGCGACCTGCTTCGGAGCATCAGCTTCGAGCAACAGTCGTTCAAGAACATCAAGAGCGAAATGACCGAAATCGTCGATCGCTTCGACTCCGGCACGGTGATGTTCGTCACCCATGTCAACGCGAAGACGCCCGACGAGGAAATCATCCCCAGCCGCGATCGGTTGATCCGCTGGGTGAAGCTGGCCGCCGAACAGCTTGGAGTGAAGGCGTTCGACCCGACCGCCGCGATGAAGGCCGCTGGACAGGAATATGCACTTGATAACGGTGGGCTCGACCTGACTCATTACACGCCTAGCTTTTCGGATCGCATCTACGACGAGCTTCACCGTTTCCACATCGCCGAGCTTATGGGCGCCGCTCTCGAAGGCGGTCCGGACGATGCCAGCGCCGACGCGGCTGCCACCGCCGCGGCGCATTTCGAAACGATGCTTCAGGTCGGCGACTTCTTCGAAACTTCGAAGGAGATTCATGCGGCGGTGGCCCGTTCCCCCAATTCGATTCCACTGATCGAGCTTCGCGGAATCGTGCGCTCGAGGATCGGCGATTTTGCGGGCGC
>DATAKH010000072.1:0-7040 GCA_036261735.1 Sphingomicrobium sp. | reverse complement strand
GCGGTGGCGGCGGCGGCGGCGGTGGTGGTGGTGGCGGCGGTGGCGGCGGCGGTGGCGGTGGCGGCGGAGGCGGCGGCGGCGGCGGCGGCGGTGGCGGTGGAGGCGGCGGCGGCGGTGGCGGCGGAGGTGGCGGCGGCGGTGGCGGTGGCGGTGGCGGCGGAGGCGGCGGCGGAGGTGGCGGTGGATTGCCGCCGGAATTTCCTTGCTGGCCATCGTTGCCGTTGTTGCCGCCGCAGGGGTTGCCATTCCCCATTGCGCACGGGTCACCCGGAGGAACGCCGTCGGGCGGGCCGTTTCCACCGTCGCCCGGCGGAGGCGGAGGCGGAGGCGGCGGTGCGCCGCCCGCATTGCCTTGCGATCCGTCGTTGCCGTTGTTGCCGTTGCACGGATTGCCCGCCGCACAAGGGTCGGCGCGAGGCACGTCTCCCGGCGGGCCTGCGTCGGACGGTGGCCCTACGTGGTTCGGCGGGCCGGCGTCAGGCGGCGGGCCTGCGTCAGGCGGTGGTCCTGGGTCGGGCGGCGGGCCTGCGTCAGGCGGTGGTCCTGCGTCGGGCGGCGGGCCTGCGTCGGGTGGGGGGCCTGCCCCAGCGGGTGGGCCGGCATCTGCGGGCGGTCCGCCGCCGGCCGCGAAGACGATGGCACCGCCCTCGACACGAACTGTGTCGACAGGCGGCGGAGCCGAACTGGAAAAGAGCAGCTGACCGGGATCCGAACTGCCACTGGCCTGGGGCGTGGGCGGCATCGCTCCGCCACCCTGCAGTCCCGGGGGGGACCGCGAATTGCCGTTGTCCGGGCTCCCGGGTGTCTCGGGCAGCTCCGCAGCGACGTCGAACAGGCCCTGGTTGACGACGATTTCCCCGGCGGCTGGCGGAGCCGCCGGCGGAGCGGAGGCAGGCGGTCCCGATGCGTCGGGCGGTTCGCCGCCACCTAACCCGGTTTCGGGGCTCGGTGGCTTGGGTAGCTTGCCGGTTTCGGATTTGACAATTTTCGTGGACGCGGGCGCTCCGGCGCTCGGGGCTGGGGCCGCAACGGCGGGGCTGCTAGCGAGAGCAATGACGGCGCAGGCGCACAGCAACAGCGCACCGCGACGCGCAGAGGTTGCCCTCGAATCTACTCCCACATATGCCAAGCTGGCGCGCCCCTATCCCGGTACGACGCGAACACGCTCCAATTCGGAGCAACTGATGAGGCCAACAGGGAATCCGGGGCGCTAGCAAGGCTTTTCGATCAAACCTCTGAAGTATAAGCAGAATTAAATGGTTACCGTAAACGGCTGTTAACCATGGCGAGGACCGCGACTCGGCCCCCGGCGGTCCCAGCGGTGCTCAACGACCGCTTCGCGCTACCTGTCGATGTTGGATCGGCCGAGCCGCGCCTCGACCAGGCGAACAGCTTCGGCGACCGCCTGATCCACCGTCAATTCGCTCGTATCGAGGACATCGGCGTCGGCTGCCGCAATCAATGGCGCGGCTTCGCGATTCGAATCCCGCGCGTCGCGGACGCGAAGGTCGCGCAATACCTCCTCGTAATGGGCAGGCATGCCGCGCTCGAGAAGCTCTCGGACGCGGCGCTGGGCCCGCACGTCCGCCGACGCCGTCACGAACAGCTTCGCATCCGCGCCGGGCGCGATCACCGTGCCGATATCACGGCCGTCGAGGACTGCGCCGCCGGGCTGCGAGGCAAAGGCTCGCTGCCGCTCCAATAACGTCTCGCGGACGGCGGGATAGGCGGAAATGCTGGACGCGATCTTCGAAACGGGCTCGCTCCGAAGCTCGGGATCGTCGAGATTGGACCCGAGGTCGTCGCACGCCCGCAGGGCCTCGAATTCGCTGTTTAGGTCGCCGCCCCACCGCCACAAGTTCAACGCGACCGCACGATAGAGAACGCCGGTGTCCATGTGCGGAAGCTTGAAGTGCGCCGCTAGCGCGCGGGCGATCGTGCCTTTGCCACTGGCAGCAGGCCCGTCGACAGCAATGACGATCCCGCGCCGGGCGCGCTGAGTGGATGCCGGACTGTTGTTCAAGCGGCGCGCTTTGACAGCGTCAAATGCCTATGGCAAGGCGCGCGCCGCACGCCGCTGGCAGCTCTGCACAGCGGGCGAAAACAGCCTGAATGGAGCCTGGACCCGATGGTCAAACCGGAATGGGGCACAAAGCGCACCTGCCCCAAATGCTCGACGCGATTCTACGACCTCGGCAAGGACGATCCCGCCCATTGCATTGAGTGCGGCACGGAATGGATTCCAGAACCCGTGCTCAAGTCGAAACAGCCGATGCCGTTCGACGCCGGTGAGGCGGACGCCAAGAAGAAGAAGGACGAGGATCTCGAAGCCGAGGATCTCAGCGTCGATGAAGACGAGGAGCCAAGCGCGGACGACGAAGTTGACCTTACGACCGACGATGACGATCTCGGCGTCAAGAAGGGCGATGACGACGAGGAGCGCTAGCCTCGTCCGAAATCACGCCCACGAAGGCCCGGCGACGGCATTTTTGGGCTTTGCGGAGGCGCGAACTTCCGCCTAAAGGCGCGTGGCACGGGGCCGTAGCTCAGCTGGGAGAGCGTCGCAATGGCATTGCGAAGGTCAGGGGTTCGATCCCCCTCGGCTCCACCACCCCCTCACCGCACCGCCTCCGCCGCTTTCTCAAACGTCTCCGGCGGCTGAGTATTTTCCGCGCTCAGCGGCAAGGTCCACATCGCGACGATCAGCGCCAGCACACCGGCGCTTGCGGCGATCGTCATCACCCGTAGCCGGCGGTTACCGAAATCATTCACGGTGTGCGTGCTTAGCCGATCGAGTACCTGGCAGGCACGGCGCTCTGCGGCAACGAACAGGAATATCCCAAGCAGCAGGAACAGCGTCGCGATGCCCTTCGGCACCCACGGCGGCTCCATCCGCAGGAACAGGGCCTGGAAGCCCAGGCCGATCGCCACTGACGCGAAGCCGGTGCGAAACCATCCCGCGAAGGTGCGCTCGTTGGCGAGCACGGTGCGGTCCTCCGCGAAATCGGTCCGCTTCGCCGATAGCTCGAACCTCGACGCTTCAGGATGTTCGCGGTCGCTCTTGGATTCGTCGCTCACGGAGTGTGCGCCCTCTTCGACCGATTTGATGTGCCTGAGCCCGAGCCTCCGGCCTTCCGAATGCGCTCACCAATCGGCTGCGAACTGGCCTCTCCTATTATCTGGGCGTCGTACAGCAGATCGAAATCCTTGAACCTTCCGCCAAGAACGCTGAAGCTGCCGTCGGTCTCCAGCACGACTGCCCCAACGTCGGCCAGGCGTCCGAAGCCGTTGTTGCGGATGATTTCAGCAAGCTCGTTGCTTGTCAGCCGCTCGTATTTCAGCGCCTTTTCGTAGACCATGCCATCGCGGACAAGCAGTGTCGGGCGGGCGCGGACGATTCTGCGAACGAAGTCCGACCATTGCGATCCCTTGGTCACCGCAAACTGGAGCAGAGCCAGCATCGCCAATACCAAGGCGCCGCGCAGGATGCCGACATGTTCGTCGATGATGATCGTGGCGAGTGCCGAGCCAAAGGCCACGGTGATCGCAAAGTCGAAGGCGTTGAGTTTGGCCAGAGTGCGCTTGCCTGTCAGGCGAAGCACGAAGATCAACCACAGATAGGCGCCAGTCGCGACCGCTACGACCGCGAGATATTCGAACCACCAGGGGGTCATCGCCAACCCAACGCGGGAAACGCGCTGTTCTTTCCGCGCTATTGCTCGTCGAGTGCCGGTTGGGCGGACGCGCGGATCGAGCTGGCGAACTCCGCCAGAAGCCATTCGCGGAAGCGCTTGATCTTCGGCACCATCCGCCGCTCGGGTGGATAGACCAGCCAATAGGACCACCCCCGCCGGGACAGCTTGTCGGGAAAGGGTCTCACCAGCCGCCCGTGGGCGAGGTCGCTGGCCCATAGCAGCGGAGTCAGAAGCGCGAAGCCCTGCCCGCCCATCGCCGCATTTCCCTCGTGCGCCTGAACGTCGAGACGGATTCCCGCATGTCGCGGCGCGCCGTCGGACGTCACCCCCCAGTCGCCTAACCATTGCTTCCACCAGCTGTCCTGCGGACTGATCAGCGGCAGGTCGAGCAGGTCCGCCGGTTCCAGCCGCCGCCCCCGCTTGCGCTCGGCCTCGGCAAGGCACTCCGGGCTTGCCATCGGCGTGAAGTCGACCTCGAACAGCTGCACCTGCTCGAGCCCCTCCCAGTCGGCGCGGCCGGCGCGGATGGCGACATCGGCGTCGCCTGAGCGAAGGTCTGCCAAAGCGTCGCTGGCCGCCATCCGCACGGCTAGCTCGGGATGGGCAATCTGAAAGGTACCGAGCCGCCAGGCCAGCCAGGTGTTCGCGAACGTATAGGTGGTGGTGACGGTGAGCAGCGCCTCGTCTTCCTCGCGCTCGCTTGCGAACACCGCTTCCATCGCGTCGAAAGCCTGGCTGATCGGCGGCAGTAGCCGGCTTCCGAGCGGGGTCAGCCGCGCCCGGCCCTTCTCGCGAACGAACAGGGCTGCCCCGAGCCGCTCCTCCAGCGCCTTCACTTGGTAGGATACCGCCGCCTGGGTCATTCCCAGCTCCGCCGCCGCGGCCGTGAAATTCTCGTTGCGGCCGGCCGCCTCGAAGGCTCGGATTGCTGTCAACGGAGGCAGCTTTCGCATCCGACTTCATAAGCTCAATTTATTGCCCCTGTCGAGCCTTTGATTGGCGCGCGAAGCTTCTCGTCAATACATAGGTTGCACACCGCCGGCGAAGGATTTCTCCCTCCCCCAAAGCCCCCGCCTTCGCCGGCGGCTACAGCAGGAGCAGTGGCAAGATGACTTATCGACTGGACGATTCGCTGTTCATCGAGAACGGCGCCGCCGCGCAGTCGGCGCAATCCGCCGCCGCGAGGCCCGCAGTGCGCTTCCTCCCATGGCGCAAGCTCGATTCCGAGCGTCGCCTGACGATCATCAAGGAGGCGCTCAACGCCCCCGCCAACGCCGTCATCGACGGCTTTCCCGTGGCACTTTGAAGGAGATGGTTACGATGATCGACGAGATTTTCGACCGCAGCTATCAGTCCGGCCGCGCCGGGCTCAACGCCGGCATCGATCGCCTGGTTGCCCGGAGCGTGCGCGCGACGCGCGACATCTTCAATGTGCTCGAACGCATTCAGTTCGACGCACCCTGGACGAAGCGCCGTCACCACGCCGGTTGCGCCTGAGCTACGGCCGGGGGCAGGCTTTCCGCCTCGCCGAAACAAATGATTCGCAATCCCCCCTCGCTGTGTGTAGTAGACACGTAATACACCTGACCTAGAGGGGGTTCGAATGCGTGCTTTAATGAATGCGGCGCTTGCGGCGTCCACGATCCTTGCGGCGCAGCCGCTTTTGGCGGCCGACATCCAGAGCGTACCGCTTATCGAACGGGCAAAGCTGTTCGGAAACCCGGTGAAGGCCAATGGCCAGATCTCGCCCGACGGCAAGTGGCTGAGCTGGACGGCGCCGCGCGACGGCGTGATGAACGTCTGGGTCGCCCCGGTCGACAATCCCGACGCCGCCAAGCCTCTCACCGACGAGCGCAAGCGCCCGGTCCGCCAGTATTTCTGGTCTCCCGATTCGCGCCAGATCCTGTTCATTCAGGACAAGGGCGGAGACGAAAACTTCCTTCTGTATGGAGCCGATGTCGCGACCGGGAAACAGGTGGCCCTGACGCCCTTCCCGAAGACCAGGGCGAGGATCTTCGGCGTTTCGAGCAAGCACAAGGACAGGATCCTGGTCGGACTGAACAACCGCGATCCAAAGTGGCATGACGCCTACAGCCTGAACCTCAAGACCGGGAAGCTGACGCTGGTCCAGCGCAACACCGGCTATGCGAGCTTCCTCGCTGACAACGATCTCAAGCTGAGGACCGCGTCCAAGGCGCGCGAGGACGGCGGCGCCGAATATTTCCGCATCGTCGACGGGAAGATCGAAGCGAAGCCGTTCGCGACCGTGACGCTCGAGGATTCGATGACGACCCAGCCGGTCGGATTCACCGCGGACGGGAGCACACTTTACTGGACCGACAGCCGCGGAAGGAACACGGCCGCGCTAGTCGCCCAGGACGTCGCTACCGGCGAAACCAGGATCGTCGCCGAAGACAGCAAGGCCGACATCAGCGAGACTCTCGTCAACCCGAATACACTTCAGGTGGAGGCCTATCAGGCCGAATATCTCACTCCCGACTGGACTCCTCTCGACCCCCAGATCGGCGCCGCTCTAGAGTGGCTGAAGTACCAGCTTCGCGCGTCCCCAGTGGTCCAGGCGCGAACCGACGCCGACGACAAGTGGATCGTAAGCGCCGATCCCGTCGTCGAGCCGGCCTCGGTCTACCTCTTCGACCGCACCAATGCGAAGCTGACCAAATTGTATACCGGCCGGCCCGAGCTCGTCGGGGCCCCGTTGGTCCCGATGTGGCCGGTCGAAATCAAGTCTCGCGATGGACTGACTCTGCCCAGCTACCTAACCCTTCCGGTCAACGCCGATGCTAACAGGGACGGCAAGGCGGAACAGCCGGTGCCGATGGTGCTCTACGTCCACGGCGGTCCGTGGGGGCGCGACACCTACGGCTACCACCCTTATGCGCAATGGCTCGCGAACCGCGGCTATGCGGTTCTCCAGGTCAACTTCCGCGCCTCGACCGGGTTCGGGAAGGACTTCGTCACCGCAGGCAATTTGCAGTGGGGCAAGACCATGCACGACGACCTGATCGACAGCGTCGACTGGGCCGTCGCCAACGGCGTCACGACACCGGACAAGGTCGCGATCATGGGCGGCAGCTATGGCGGCTATGCAACGCTTGCCGGTCTGGCCATGACTCCCGAGAAGTTCGCCTGCGGAGTCGACATCGTCGGCCCGTCCAACCTCTTCACCCTGCTCGAAACGATCCCGCCCTAGTGGGAGGCGATCAAGCAGCAATTCTACCAGCGCATGGGCAATCCGACGACGGAAGACGGCCGGGCGCTTCTTAAGGCCGCCTCCCCGCTCACCTACGTCGACGCCATCAAGCGGCCGCTGCTGATCGGACAAGG